>NZ_VOXR01000039.1:0-22020 GCF_013420645.1 Acinetobacter sp. C15 | reverse complement strand
ATTCATATTGAGCTTTACGAGGCTATTGTAGCGTTTGACAAGACGCTGATCTAAGCCTTTGATGTTAAATTGAAGAGCATGCTCTTCAATTTAACCTAAAGCATAGGAATTATGTAGATACCTATGCTTTAATAAAGAGGGACTTTCAAAAACTTTTATACCCTCTCTCTAACTCTCTCCCAAAGGGAGAGAGAACTTTTTGATTTATAAACCCGGCACCACCGCATGCACCACCACGCTATATACGCCAATCAAAATCGCACTGGCAATCGTTCCTGAGGCAATATATTTGGCAGAATCACCGGTACCCTGATAATGGGTTTCTAGTGCCACAATATTGGCAGCCGGTGGCAGCAGGAAAAACATCAGCATGACGGCATAAATCAAGGTCTGCTGCGGAATGGGTAAACACCAGTACGCCACAGCACATAGCAACAAGGCCAGCGGAATACGTGCGACCAGTAAACCCAGGCTGCGCTTTAAGTCAGCCCAGCCAATCCGAACTTTACTCAGCCACATCCCCAGCACGCACATGCCGGCAAAGGTCACCAGTACTTTATTGCTTTGGTAAATCACTTGTACCCAGGTCTGATGTTCAAACTGGCTCACATCCCAAAAAGATAGAATACCCGCCAGACTCAGGGCAATCACCGGCGGTGAAAGCAGCACATTTTTAACAATAAACTTTAATTCTTGCCGGGTCTGGCTCACTGCCATCACCGCACAAACATTGCCAAATAAGGATCCGCCAATATACAGCGCTACAATAATACTGCTAGCCGCAGGTCCAAACAGAGCCAAGGCAAAGGGAAAACCCAGCCAGGCCCCATTTAAATAACTGAAGCACAGTGCGATCAGTTTATCTTTTTGCAAGATATAAAAGACCGCAAAGAAAATGATGGAACTGACCAGACTAAAACCAATCAGCCACAAGCTGCCGTCCTGATAAAACACCATGTTGTAGATAATCAGTAACGGAATAAACAGCCGGGCCAGTAACATCGCTAGCACCGGACGCAACGGCTTTAAATACGCGACCCCGAAGTATCCAATCAGAAATGAAATTAGCGGAAGCAACAGCGCCATGCGGGTACACAGGAAGGCAGAAAAGTGGTGATTATCCTAACATAATTGATGGCACAACATGCTTTTAGCCCATCTGTTGTCTTTGAATCGCAATATTCCTGTCACCTCGCTGTCATCTAGACCTGTTGAGATATGTCTTGAATTAAAAAGAGGTAAATATTATGGCTGGTTTATCGATCTGGCACGTTCTGATTTTTGCAATCGTGGTGATTCTTCTGTTTGGTACATCTAAACTGAAAAACCTGGGTAAAGATGTGGGCGGTGCGGTTAAAGACTTTAAAAAATCAATTAAAGATGATGAAACGACCACTGCGGCCCTAAACGAGCCACGTACCATTGAACATCAAGCAACATCATCTGACGTTAACACGACTGTAAAACAATAATTTTTCAGGTAATTTTGTTATGCTCAATATTGGAATGGCGGAGCTGCTGTTTTTCGGCATCATTGCATTATTGGTGCTGGGTCCAGAAAAGCTGCCTGAAGCTGCACGTTTTGTTGGAAAGTGGTACGGCAAAATTAAACGTACCATCAGCAATGTGCAAAATGATATTGATCGGGAACTTCGACTTTCTGAACTGCGTGAACAGATGCAACAGGAAATGGCACGTATTCAGGAACTTGAGCAAAAAATGCAGTCTCAGATGCATGAGCTAAAACAACAAAAAATATTCGCGGAAGAACAACCGAACCAGACCGCTGCAACGGATAATAAAAATTTGCCGACGCGTTATACCTTTATTGCCCCGCAACCTTCGCTGTTGCTGCGTCCTCAGCATCAACCGCTAACCGCGACTGAAGCTATCCCTCCGACCACATCACAATTTACCGATTATAAGGTGGCTGTATGAGTCAAAGTTCTCCTTCTCAATTGCCAGCGGCGACAGTGGGCGAGCAAGCTGCTTTAGAAGAAATGCCGATCACCAAACATCTGGTGATTCTGCGCAAGCATCTATTTAAAATTGTGGGCCTGGTTATTGCGCTGTTTTTCTGCTTATTGCCTTTTGCCAATCGCACCTATCAGATTTTATCTGAACCGCTGCGTGCGCAGTTGCCGACTTCATCGACCATGATTGCTACCGATGTCACGGCCACCTTTATGGCACCGTTTAAGCTGAACTTTTTTGTGGCGTTGATGATTGCGATGCCGTTTATTATTTATCAGCTGTGGGCTTTCGTAAAACCAGCATTATATGAAAAAGAGAAAAGCCTAGCATTGCCGTTGCTCATAAGCAGTATTGCCCTGTTCTATATTGGGATTTCATTTGCTTACTTTATTGCACTGCCGTCAATTTTGCACTTTTTCATCAGTGTGTCGCCGGAAACGGTTGCCCCGATGACGGATATTAATAGCTATCTGACCTTTTGTTTGAAGCTGTTTTTGGTGTTCGGGTTTACCTTTGAAATTCCAATTATTACCCTATTACTGATTTTAATTGGTGTGGTCAGTACCCAGCAGCTGGTCGAGAAACGCCGCTTTATTATTGTTGGCTGTTTCTTTGTTTCGATGTTTGTGACCCCACCGGATGCGCTGTCGATGATTATGCTGGCCATTCCAATGTGGATGTTATTCGAATTGGGCTTATTTGCAGGCAAGCTGATTGAGAAGCGTCGAGTCAACCAGAAATAATATAAGCTCATGAATTTAAAAAAGAAGCACTTGTTGCTTCTTTTTTTATGGCAACCATTTACGGTTTGGTGAATTTAACCAGTTTGACATATAAGCTTAACCTTTACGTCATGTTTAGCCACTAATTTACATATAACTTTTAAACCACCAAGCGAATTTGCTAGGAAAAAAAATGACTGACTATATGCCTTACAATGAAGATCAAGAGTTAGATAACAACACTTCAGACAATACACACTTTCGTGACATTTTAGAACAACGTATCAGTCGCCGCAGTTTAATTAAAAGAACTGCAAGTGGTGCAGCTGCTTTAGCTTTAGCATCTTCACTGTCTGCATGTAGTGATGACGATGATGACAACAGTGTTACTCCACCAGCTGACCAGGAAGATCCAAACAGCAAACCGGAGTCACTTTCTTTCACAGCTGTTGATAAAAACTTAAATGATATTGTGACCGTTCCAGAAGGCTATCAGGCAACTGTATTATATGCTTTAGGTGACTCGATTCACCCTGCTTTTAGCGATTGGAATGCAGACAAAAATGTTCCATTAGGTCCAAGTTTCCAGTTCCGTTCTGGTGACTGCCACGATGGTATGAGTTATTTTGGCTTGAGTACCAAAACGGGGCGCTATGATGCAAGCGCATCTGATCATGGCTTACTGGTTTTAAACCATGAATATATTAACCAAACCTTCTTGCATCCAGAAGGTCCAACCAAAGTAAATGGCCGTCGTCCAGAAGATGAAGTTATCCGCGAAGTGAATGCTCACGGTGTTTCTGTGGTACACATTAAGAAAAATACCGAAACTCAAGCGGTAGAAATTGTTAAATCATCACCATTTAACCGTCGTATTACAGCTTCAACAGTAATGGATTTTGCAGGTCCAGCGGTCAATCCAAATTCTCCATTACTGCGTACAGCGTTCTCTCCTGCCGGTCGCCAAACACGTGGTACACAAAATAACTGTGGTAATGGTTATACACCATGGGGCACTTATTTAACTGCCGAAGAAAACTTTATTGGTTATTTCCAACGTTCAGGCACAGACCAATACGCAGACCGTAGCGAAGCAGAGAAAACTGCACTCAAACGTTATGGCTTAGGCTTAGATATTTCATATCAAACTGAAAAAAATGCAGATGGTTCAATTAAACGTGATGAGAAAAATAACATTGTTTATGTTCTCGATGCACAAAAACAAAAAGTGCCGGAACTCGACGAACAAGGCCGTATTGTTTATTTAGATAAATCTTCACGTTATGCATGGGAAACTGCTCAGGCTGGTGTTGAATCACAAGATATGTATGATCGCTGGTCAGCTAACGTAACCAAAGCATCTGCGACTGAAGACTATCGTAATGCACCAAATACCTTTGGCTGGATTGTTGAAATTGACCCATTTGATAATAGTGCAAACCCGGTAAAACGTACTGCTTTAGGTCGTTTTGCGCATGAAGATTGCCGTGCAAGCCGTGCAATTGAAGGACAGCAGTTTGCCTTCTATATGGGCGATGACTCTCGTGGTGAATACATCTATAAATTCGTATCAGATGCAGTGTGGGACCCTAAAGATGTCAACGGCGGTTATGCTGCTGGCGACAAGTATATGAATACAGGGAAATTCTATGTTGCCAAATTTGATGCTTCAGGTCAGGGCGAATGGATTGAACTGGCATTTGGTAAAAATGGTTTGACACAAGACAATACCCTTTATCCATTTAGCTCTCAAGCAGATGTCCTGACTTTTGCTCGCCTTGCTGCAGACTCTGTCGGTGCAACTAAAATGGACCGTCCAGAATGGGTTGCTGTGAATCCTGAAAATGGTGAAGTTTATGTAACTTTAACCAACAACTCTAACCGTGGTAATAATCCGGAACAACCAGTAAATGCAGCTAACCCACGTAACTATTCAGACCCTGAAGGGGGTAAAGGGAACGTCAACGGCCACATTATTCGCTTTAAAGAAGAAAGCACTGCTGCAACAACGTTTGAGTGGGATATTTATCTGTTTGGTGCAGAAGCTCAAATGGATGCGAACATCAACCTTTCAGGCTTGACCGATGCCAATGACTTCTCGAGCCCGGATGGTATGTGGTTTGATCCACGTGGTGTGCTTTGGATTCAAACCGATGATGGTGCATATACTGATGTCACTAACTGTATGATGCTTGCTGCATTACCTGGTCAGGTCGGTGATGGTCAGTCTGTAACTACAGTAAACGGCCAAGCCACTATTGCAGGTGCTCAAGTAACGGATGAAAACCTGCGTCGCTTCCTGGTTGGACCAAAAGAATGTGAAATCACCGGCGTGACCATGACACCTGACTACAAAGCAATCTTCATTAACGTTCAGCACCCAGGCGAAGATTCACCACGTTTTGATGCACCAACAAGCCATTGGCCAGCAACTCAAACGGATATCAATAACAAAACTGCACGCCCTCGTTCTGCAACAGTGGTCATCACTCGTACTGATGGTAAAGCGATTGCAGGATAATCCTCTCTTTCACAAAAATACCGGCTTGATGCCGGTATTTTTTATTTATGTAATGGAATATTCAGCTCCACGATCTGTCCGGCGGTTTCACCCTGCTGGCTTTTCTCTAACCAGTGCCATTGCTGAGCATTTAATCTTAAAATATTGGAACAGCGTGTACCATACGCCGGACTCTGAATAAAGATCGAAGACAATAACTCTTCCAGCTCGACAGAAATGCCGGTTTCTGGCAATAAATCTGCAATCACCTTGCGTTCATCTTCCAAAATATCCCAGGCAGCATGCTGCAGATCTGCTTCTGGCATCCGGGCTTGCTGTAACATCGGTAAAAATTCCTGGGTAAAGCGTTTACGCAAATGGCCGGTTTTTTCCCAATGCTCGCCCATTAAGCCATTGGACACCACATATACCCCTTTGGCCAGCACTTGCGGCGCCTCCCCTCGGTTGCTCATATACACCGCCTGTTCCCGGTCGCCGACAAATAAATTAAAGCCGGCATAATCGCACTGGCGCGGCTCCAAGGCTTGTGCAAAGCGAATTGGACTTAATTCAGATTCCAGAAAATCCTGAATCAGATGGCCGCGTGAGGTCGGATAATTGTGCTGATCCTGTCCATTACGAAAATTGGTAACAATGGCCCAGCGGCCGCTGGCGGTCACGCCCATCCAGGTGCCACCCGACTGCAAGTCCTGTCCGGCATAAATCGGGCTATTTTCCCAGGCATGCAACGCCGCAGTCGGACGCTGATAAAACTCATCACGGTTTGAAATTAAACATAAAGGCAACTCATCCAGAACCTGCCAGGCAAAGGCCACAATACACATAATTTCCTGCTCGCTATCTTTACACATTGAATGTACAACATTTTTCATCTTATTCAGCTAAAATCTGTGCAAAACAGAATGACAAGGAACAGGAATGCTGACCTATCCAAATATTGATCCGGTGGCGATATCGCTGGGTCCCTTACAAGTCCACTGGTATGGACTGATGTATTTACTGGCCTTTTTATTTGCCTGGGGTCTGGCCACCTATCGCGCCAAGCAGCGTGGCTGGACACCGGACATAGTTTCGGACCTGATCTTTTACGGTGCGCTGGGTGTAGTCATTGGCGGCCGCGTCGGCTATGTGTTCTTTTATGGCTTTGAGCAGTTTCTGGCCAATCCGGTGTGGCTGTTTCAGGTCTGGACCGGGGGCATGAGTTTCCATGGAGGCTTCCTTGGGGTCATGCTGGCCATGCTGTTCTGGTGTAAAAAATACCAGATGACCTGGTTCCAAACTCTGGACTTTATTGCACCTTGTGTCCCGACCGGGCTGATGTTTGGACGCATCGGCAACTTTATTGGTGGCGAGTTATATGGCCGTCCGGTCAGTGATCCGAACTTTGCACTGGGTATGATTTTCCCGACCGATCCACTGCAACTGGTACGTCATCCATCGCAGTTGTATCAGGCGTTGTTTGAAGGGCTGCTGCTGTTTATTCTGCTGTGGTGGTTTAGCTCCAAACCGCGTCCACGTATGGCGGTTTCCGCGCTGTTCCTGATTGGTTATGGTCTGGCGCGTTTTGTGGTGGAATTCTTCCGCGAACCGGACAATGGTCAGCTATTTATTGCCTGGATGAGTAAAGGCCAATTCCTGAGTCTGCCAATGATTCTGGTCGGTCTCTGGATGATGTGGTACGCCTACCAGAAAAAAATCTATGACTGGGGCCCACAGAAAAATAGTTAAACCGGAGCGAGGCATTGGCCTCGCTTTTTTTATACCATTTTTGCTAAAGTGCATGCACCCTTGCACAATTCATCTGGTGGGCTATGCTCGAATTCTGGTTTAATCCCAACGTATCCGTACTGCAAAAACTCATACTGTTTATTCTGATTGCAGTGGTCACCGGCGTTTTATACTGGATGCAACCGCTGGCCTATGATGCCATCCTGATGTTTATGGGCACCGGAATTATTTTTCTGATTTGCCGTTACTGCAAAATTCATTTTGCGGCACAACGTCCCACCGGTTTACTGTATCGCCTGCTGACCTGGATTCCGATTGCCCTGCTGTTGGCACTAATTTTCATGAATATGCAACAGGGTGAAATTTTATTACTGGGCGCACAAGGACTTGGCTTTATGGCTCTGGCAATTTGTCTGTTCTCGCCACTGTCTTTGCTGCATCAACATCAGGATCAGGCATAAATGCTCAGTTTCTGGTATTCCGCGCGTTGTCATCGTCAGCTCAAACTGATGATCTGTATTGGTACCTGTCTGCTGATTTATCTGGCCTCGACGCAGGCACAGCTGCCACCGTTTTGGGTCATCCTCAGTCTGATTCTGGGCATGGGCTTACATCTGCTGTATCAATGGAGCAATCGTCGTTCCTGGCCGGAACATCAGCTCAGACTGATGTACGGGGGATTGAATCTGGCACCGCTGCTCCTGCTGGCCGTATTGCTGCTGTTTCTACCGAAAATGCAACTTTGGGCCATGGCCTTGCAAGCACTCGGCTTTATCTTGGTAGGACTGTTTATGGTGTCGATCTACCAGCAACGTGCCAAACGGTTTGACTCCTAAGCTTTATTTTCCTGTCCAATTTTTTGCATTTTAATAACCTGTGTAGCAGTTGCTGCACAGAAAACCGGGCTGAATTTACACTGCATACATGCCGAAACAGGAGCGCTAACAACAATAACCCGAATCCCGTTCAGCCTGCTTAGAATAACTGCAGTCTTTATGAAAATAATTCAGGAAGTTGTTTATGAATTCAGAACTGAACACCATTTCCGGTTTTAACCTGCAACGTTATTTGGGCACCTGGTACGAAATTGCCCGTTTGCCAATGCGCCATGAACCCGAAGACAGCACCGATATTTCCGCCACCTACAGCCTGAATGAAGATAGCAAAGTGCGTGTGCAAAACCGCCGTCTGGATGGTCAGGGTCAACTAGATGAATCGATTGGTGAAGCCACCCCGGTCGATGCTGAACATGGCAAGCTAGAAGTCAGCTTCTTGCCAGAAGGCCTGCGCTGGATTCCGTTTACCAAAGGTGATTACTGGATTTTAAAACTTGATCCGGAGTATCAGACCGCACTGGTCGGTGACCCGAGCCGCAAATACTTATGGTTGCTGCATCGTCATCCACAGCTGGATGAAGCCACACAAAATGAATATCTGGCGCAGGCCAAAAGTCTGGGTTATGACCTGAGTGATCTGATTTACACCCCGCACACCGGCCGGCCAACCGCATAAGCTGCCACTATTTTGCTGAGGCATCTTTTTTAAGATGCCTTTTTTAATGATGATGAATATTCATCTCGGCCCGGCATCAATGTTATGATGGCTGCACTTTTATGTGCTCATTTAAAGCCAAGATCTTCAACACAGCCAGCCTTTTGCGCTGCAATGAAGGTCGACACAGGAGCCACATCACTATTTGATTGAGAGAATTTCATGCGCCAATATCTTGACCTGTTACAACATATCCTTGACCACGGCGGCGACAAAGGCGACCGTACCGGCACGGGAACCCGTTCTGTATTCGGTCATCAGATGCGCTTTGATCTGTCTCAGGGTTTTCCGCTGTTAACCACCAAAAAAGTGCATTTCCGTTCAATTGTGATTGAACTGTTATGGTTCCTGAAAGGTGATACCAACGTTCAGTATCTGCAGGACAACAAAGTTACGATTTGGGATGAATGGTCAACGGCAGAACAGACGGCGCGTTTCGGCCGTCCTGAAGGCGAGCTTGGTCCGGTATATGGCCATCAGTGGCGTAACTTTGGCGCCAGCAAAAATGCCGATAACAGCTATAATCAGGATGGTTTTGACCAGATTTCCTGGCTAATCAATGAGATTAAAACCAACCCGAATTCACGCCGTTTAATTGTATCGGGCTGGAATCCGCAGGAAGCCGGTCAGGTGGCATTACCACCTTGTCATACCCTGTTCCAGTTTTTTGTTCATAACGGCAAACTCTCTTGCCAGCTGTATCAGCGTAGTGCCGATGTCTTCCTGGGTGTACCATTCAATATTGCTAGCTATGCGCTGCTGACCCATATGATTGCCCAGGTATGTGATCTAGAGGTTGGTGATTTTGTCTGGACCGGCGGCGATACCCATTTATATGCCAACCATTTTGAACAGGCACAACTGCAACTCAGTCGTGAACCGCTGGGGCTGTGCCAGCTGAAACTGAACCCGGACGTCAAAGATCTGTTCGCGTTTAAATTTGAAGATATTGAAATTGTCGGTTATGAGTCACATCCGGCAATTAAGGCCCCGGTAGCGGTTTAAAGCCAATTAATTCCGGACAAATGCCCCATCCCCCTTTCATCGAGGGGGATTTTACATTTTAATAGGGTTAATTTTTCGCATGAGATATGGATGAAACAGCATGGCATTTCAAGGTTTAGAAGTTGTACACGTGGTGGCCATGGATCAGCAGCGCTGTATTGGAAAAGCCAATGATTTGCCATGGCATATTTCTGCCGACTTAAAACATTTTAAGGAAATTACCCAGGGCGGCGTGGTAGTGATGGGCCGTAAAACCCTGGAATCAATGGGTCGTGCCTTACCGAAACGTGTCAATTGGGTGATTACCCGAGATCCAAATTGGGCCTTTGAGGGCACCAAAGTCGCCTATTCAATTGAAGAAGCTTTAACTCAGGCCGTGGCTGATGTGCAGGCTTCAGAAAAGCCGGACAGTATTTTTATTATTGGCGGTGGTGAAATCTTTAAACAGACCATGGATATTGCCGACCGTCTGGAACTGACCCATGTCGAGCTGGATGTGCAGGGCGATGCACATTATCCGGAAATTCCGGCAGCGTTCCAGAAAGTCAGTGCCGAGCAACATTTGGATGACAAAACTGGCATTGCATTTGAGTTTGCCAGCTACCGAAAATAAAGCTTATTTTTCTGAATGAATTCATCAGCATGCAGACACCCCAACAGCCCGAACTGGCACAGCGTTTGATTCAAGGCAGTTTGCATGGCCTGTTTAGCCTGTTTGTAATTGGCAGCTCGATCTGGCTGGTGCTGATCCTGTGGTTTCAGCAGCCGTTTGGACTGCTGTTTAGCCGGATCCTGATTGGCCTGTGGATTGCCTTTGCCATGAGCATTCTGGGCATCTATATCAGCCGGCATCTGATTAGCCGTAAACTGGATGTGCTGATTTATCTGCTGGTGTTTCTGTGCAGCCAGCTCTGGTATTTTGGCCTGCCACCTCGCCAGGACCGCGACTGGAATCCCGAAGTGGCGCAGCTGTTACATTCCGAGCGTCACGGCGATCAGGTCATTCTGCACAATGTGCGTAACTTTAACTGGCACAGCGATGGTTCCTACGAGCAGCGCTGGGAAAGTCGCCATTATGACCTGAACCAGATTCGGGGCGTCAACATCATCACTTCCTACTGGATGGGACCACAAATTGCCCACACCCTGGTCAGTTTCGATTTTGCCAATGCCGCACCGCTGACTTTTTCGATTGAAATCCGCAAAGAACGCCATGAAGAATTTTCTTCGCTGGGCGGATTCTTCCGCAAATATGAACTGAGTCTGGTGGCAGCGGATGAAAAAGATATTATCTATACCCGCAGTAATATTCGCGGCGAACAGGTCTATTTTTTCCCGCTGAAGATGCCACGGGACATGCAAAAAGCCCTGTTTCTAGAATATCTGGCCAAAGCCGATGAACTGGCACAACAGCCCAAATGGTATAACACCCTGACCAGTAACTGCACTACCCTGGTCTTTGACATGGTGCAGGCAGTATCCAACCAGACCTTGCCCACCGATTATCGCCTGCTAGCTTCGGGTTATTTACCCAATTATTTGTATGATTTACAGGCGCTTGATCATAGCTTGAGCATTGAAAGCTGGTATCAGCGCGCTTATATCAATCCGCGTGTGGAACAGCCGGGCCAGCTGGATAGTGCACAATTTTCAGCACTAATCCGGCAGGGTTTGCCCGCGCCATCCGCTCCTGGCGCTCCGTCAAATCAATGATACAATTTTAACTGGCGATCAAATTTAAAATTTGTTTAGATACATCCATCAGCTTTAAAATAAAGAGAAATCCATATGCTTAAACATCTTGCTGCCGTTGCCCTTTTAGGTTCAGCCCTGGCTTTTAGTGGCTGTGAAACTTTACCAACCCCGGGTGCTACCGTTGAAACTGCCAATCTTGTCCAGCTACAAAACCGCACCTGGATTGTGACCCAGATTGGCAATACTGCGGTTCGCACCGAACCGACTGCCCACAATATTCCAAGCCTGCAATTTGATAGCGCCACCCAACGCGTTAGCGGTGCCGATGGCTGTAACCGGATTATGGGCAGCTACAGCGCCGGCCGTGACACGCTAACGCTAAGCCAAATGGCTGGCACCCGTATGGCCTGCCTCAACAGCAATGGCATTGATCAGAAATTCAATGAAGCGCTGGCCAAAGTAACCCATTATCAGGTCTTTGGTAAAACCCTGAAACTGCTGGATCGTTATGGTAATTTGCTGATTCAGCTGGAAAGTGCCGTACAACCGCGTTAATACTGCACCGGCCTGCATCTTTGCAGGCCTTTTTTATGAACGATTGACAACAGAAGGCTAACCTTATGCAACAGGCAATTTTTGGTGGTGGATGTTTCTGGTGTACCGAAGCGGTATTTCTCCAACTGCGCGGTGTGGCCAAAGTGGTGAGTGGCTATGCCGGCGGCCAGATGGACAATCCGAATTATGAAGCGGTATGCAATGGTGATACTGGCCACGCCGAAGTCATTCTGATTGATTTCGATGACAGTCAAATCAGCTATACCCAGCTGTTAAATGTGTTCTTTGCCACCCATGACCCGACCACGCTTAACCGTCAGGGCAATGATGTCGGCAGCCAGTATCGTTCGGTGATTTATTATTTAAATCCGGAGCAGCAGCAACAGGCCGAACAGATGATCCAGCAGCTCAAAGCCGAGGGCATCCCTGTGGTCACCGAAGTGACCGCTGCACCGCGTTTTTATCCGGCAGAGGCCTATCATCAGAACTTCTTTGCCAATAACCCGACGCAAGGCTATTGCAACTTTGTAATTCCACCCAAACTGATGAAGCTGCATAGCAAGTTTCAGGATTTACTCAAAGACTGAAACCAGGAAGGCTCGAAAAGCGCCATAAAAAAGGACTGTAATTGCAGTCCTCGTCGTCTGGGGAGGCGGTTAAGCCTGAACAAAAGTGCTCCAGACAAATTCCCGGGTTTTGCCCTGCAAACGCATACTTAACTGGTCATTGGCCTTTAAGGCACCCACCCCGGCCGGAGTACCGGTCATTACCACATCGCCCGGCTCCAAACTAAAACTGTGGCTAATTTCAGCCAGTAGCGCACCAATTTCAAAAATCAGCAGCGCGGTATGCCCCTGCTGACGCAGTTCGTCATTAATATGCAGCGTATAGTGCACATCTTTCCAGTCGTTAACTTCTGCAACATCGACCCAGTCTGCCAATACACAAGCCCCATCAAAGGCTTTGGCTCGTTCCCATGGATGGCCTTTCTGTTTCAGTTCATCCTGCAAGTCACGCAAGGTGAGGTCCAGCCCCAAAGTCACCGCCCCCACGGCCTGCAAGGCTTTTTGCGGATCGGTTTCTGCCTTTAAGGGCTGGTCAATACGCAGGCTGAGTTCACATTCATAATGGCAGCTGCCCCAGACCGGATTCCAGGCAATCCCGGCAGATAACGGACGCAGGCTGCTCGGCGGTTTGATAAACAGCACCGGACGATCAGGAACCGCATTGCCCAGTTCTTTGGCATGATCCGCATAACTGCGCCCCACACAGACAATTTTCGATGGACGTGTATTCATGATCTTCCCTCTTATAATGTGATGGTTTTAACAGGCTTATTTTTTAAAGGTATTTTCAAACAGGGTCTGATCGGCTGTGCTTTCAAACACGCGTTTTGGCACAATAATCACCATGCGGTTTTTCAGCTCAATCATATAGGTCAGCTTGCCTGAAGCAAAATTCTGCACTTCGTTATAGTGCACCACTTTCTCACGGCCATTGGCAGAAATCTCGGCATAATCCTGATACAGCGCAATGCCCTGTTCGCTTTTTCCAAACTGGTATTTGACAAACTGACGCTTAAACATCATTGGCAGGAACCAGTAGCGCATCAGCATCTGTAGCACCAGAAAAAATACCCCCAATGCCAGATAGTAACGGCCCACGCCATCGAGGCCCAAATAAATGCCCCAGGCAATAATCCCGACACTAATTAATGGAGTAATAAAACGGGTAAACTGTTTTTTACCAAAGGTGGCCAGAGCAAAGCCATCCTGAGATTCTTCCAGATTTAAAAAATAACGTAGCGACAAGGCAGGCTTGAGTTCCGACATCGGCTCATCATCAAATCAGTTAAATTACGCTAAATATTACACCAGAATAGGTGATTTCCTTATTCTTTTTCTCGCCAGTGCTGTCATGATGATGCTGCAACCACCATTCAAAAAATAACCCGATTCAAAACGGGATGATTCGCTCACCTCCACAGCAAAAACAGGATGTTTTATGCCACAGACGCACACCCGATTGATCGCCCTGCTTTGCAGTCTGCTGCTGCCGGTTTCTGCCTGGGCCAGTTTAGTTCGCTGGACAGGAAAAATGCCAGGCAGTTTACAAGGCTATGGCAGCAGTGCCGAGCAGCTGGCCGCGCTGACCGGAGATGGAATTCTGATTTATGCGCATGCCGCGCAACCGATTCAGCTGCCAACTTTCGCATCCACAAAACGGGGTAAATTTTATAGTGCTGCGGTGGTGCTGCCAGTGCCCAGTCACAAAGTTGCGGCGCTGCTCAGTGATTATTCAGGCTATGCCCAGCTGTTTCCGACCTTAAAAAGCGCCAAGATGCTGGAGCAGCGCCAGCACATCAGTCAGGTCAAATACCGGATTCATATTCCCACGCCCATTCCGGTGCTGAACTTTAAAGACGATGTGATTCTGCAACATCAGCGCACCGACAACAGTATTGAAACCCTGGTGATTGACGCACCCATTCCGTATGGTGCCGGAAAAATAGAATGGTTTGCCTTGTCGGCCCATCAGACGCTGGTCACGGTCACGCACTGGGGAGATTTGGCGCAGCCCAAAGGCTTTTTATTTCGTACCATCCTGAATGCCCTGCCCGATGCCAAACTGGGCCTGCCGGCCGGCACCAATGCCTTTATTCTGGAAGCACTGCAACGTAAATTTAAAAGCACAACACCCCGAGCCTTACCCGCCGGCGACGTACCAGCCCCTGAATTAAGTGTCAGCCAGATGAACAAAATCCGGCAGATCAGCCAGAAATCACAAGAACCCGTATCCTTTATTTTACCGGCCTATCAGGTGTCCTATGGTGCAAAGCAGGAAATCATGCGTTTTAGCAGCAGCTATCAGTACTATGCCCAGCCGGCCAGCAAGCTAAAACCCTGGCTTGAACCGCAGGCCTACCAGCACCTGTTTCCACGGCAAATTAAAAAAGTTCATATTCAGCAGCCCTCTGCCCGGCAGCTGGATGCCGACTATAAAATTTCGGTCGGACTGGGCGTGATTCAGATTCCGTTTGATTTTAAACTGCGTTTTCAGGTACAAGGCGCTCTGGAGCAGCAGTTTCAGGCGGTGGAGGGAGATTTACGCTATGTGCAAGGCGGCATGCAGATTTTGCCGCAAGCCGAGGGCAGTTTACTGAATGTGACCAGCGCCATGAACATTGATGCGCAGGCACCGTTTTTATTACGCGCCATGCGCAGTATGCCGTATCACGAGCTGCTGCCGGCATTGGGTGGCAATACTGTGCTGACCTTAAAGATTCAACAGAAGATCAAATAATGCGGGAATGTTTTAGTAAATTATAGACACAAAAAAACCGCAACATGTGCGGTTTTTTCAGAATTCTTTATCAAGATTGGTGCGCTCAGAGAGATTCGAACTCCCGACCCCTTAGTTCGTAGCCAAGTGCTCTATCCAGCTGAGCTATGAGCGCGACGTCTTGATGGGGTGCATTATACGGGCTTTTCGGTATTTGTTAAGTCTTATTTCATAAAAATGCAACCAAATGGATAGATATTGGACAAATCATGTATTTGTGCGCTGATTTTATACAAATTTTAAATTGCAGTTGAAATTGTAACAAATAAGGAAGCCGGCGGATGCAGCTGATTAGCCAAATTGCAGGCACAAAAAAACCGCAACATGTGCGGTTAATTGTTCAAGTTGGTGCGCTCAGAGAGATTCGAACTCCCGACCCCTTAGTTCGTAGCCAAGTGCTCTATCCAGCTGAGCTATGAGCGCGTCACTTGTGTCGTCTATATTAGACTGCGTTATTTCCCGGTTTACTTATTGGTGCGCTCAGAGAGATTCGAACTCCCGACCCCTTAGTTCGTAGCCAAGTGCTCTATCCAGCTGAGCTATGAGCGCGACATAAGTAAAGTGGCGGTGAGAGAGGGATTCGAACCCTCGATACAGTTGCCCGTATGCGTCCTTAGCAGGGACGTGGTTTCAGCCACTCACCCATCTCACCGTAACGTGCCGCCATAATACAAATTTAACTGTAGCACTGCAAGCGCAGTCACTCTATTTTTTGCAGTTTTTTGCTCAATTAAATATTTTTTAAACAATTTATTGCTTCTAGCCTGGCATTTTCTGCAAATTTATGGGGAATGTGATTTTATCTACTCGCAATCATCTTAAAATAAAGACTTAAAACACATTATTGCAATCATTTACGTGCAGTCTGACGCTGCATGACTTATGCTAAACCTATCTTCTGACTTGAAGCCAAAGACATGATGAAAAACTGGGTCGATCCTGAAGCAAAAGCTGAAGCCGAACGTTACGATAATCCGATTCCAAGTCGCACACTGATTCTTGAAAGTATTGAAAAACTGCAACAGGCCCAGTCGCATGCCGACTTGGTTGAATATTTTGAAATTGCCGATCAGAAAAGTATTGATGCCCTGAGCCACCGCTTAATTGCCATGGTGCGTGATGGCCAGCTCATGAAAGACGGATTCAAGTTCCAGCTTGCCGCCGAGCAGCCTACCCATGAAGCCACGGTCTACATTAATAGCAAGGGTCTCGGTTCTGCCCATATTGACGGACAAAATGACATCCTGCTACCCGAGCGTGAATTGCGTCTGGTGTTTAATGGCGACCGCGTTAAAGTGCGCCAGACCTCGGTCGATCGCAAAGGCAAAGCCTGGGGCTTTATTACCGAAGTCCAGCAGCGCCGTGTGAAACAGATCATTGGCAAACTGTCGATGTATGACGGTGAATATTTTATTCAGCCGGGCAATCCGAACAGCCATCAGCCGGTGACTTTAGAAAAAGAGCTGGTTGAACACGCCAAACTGAATCTGGGCGATTCAGTTCGCGTTGCCATTGATGACTATCCAAGCCGTGAAGAATTTGCCACCGGCCATGTGGTGCAGTCGATGGCCAATAAAGCCGACACCGAAATCATCATTCCCCAAACCATTTTAGAGTTTGGTTTGCCGTATGAATTTCCGGACAATGTCTTAAAAGATGCCGACAGTTTTAAAGAACCGTCAGCCAAAGACCGTGAGGGCCGGGTCGATTTACGTGATTTAGCTCTGGTCACCATTGACGGTGAAGATGCCCGCGACTTTGATGATGCGGTGTATGCAGAAAAACGTCCAGGGGGCGGCTACCGCGTAGTGGTCGCGATTGCTGATGTCAGCCACTATGTCCGCACGGGCAAACCACTGGATGATGAAGCCCAGGAACGCGGCACTTCGGTCTATTTCCCGCATTTTGTCTTGCCGATGTTGCCTGAAGCCTTATCAAATGGCTTATGTTCGCTGAATCCGCAGGTTGATCGTCTGTGTATGGTCTGTGACCTGAACCTGTCCCGTGCCGGCCGGGTGACCAAATTCGAATTCTATCCTGCGGTAATGCATTCCAAAGCCCGTCTGACCTATACCCAGGTGGCGCAATATTTTGACGGCGACAGCGCTGCCATTCCGGAAGACCGGGATGTACGCAAATCGCTGAATACCCTGTTCCAGCTGTATCAGGTACTCAAAGGTTTACGTGCCCAGCGTCATGCCATGGAATTTGAAACCGTCGAAACCTATATGACCTTCGACGAACTCGGCGGGATTCAGGAAATCCTGCCACGAACCCGTAATGATGCGCATAAACTGATTGAAGAGTGTATGTTACTGGCCAACGTGGCGGCAGCAGAATTTGCGCTCAAAAATGATATTCCGATGCTGTACCGTGTGCATGAACCACCTGAGTTTTCACGGATTCAGAAAGTTCGTGAATTTGTAAAACTGCTGGGACTGAATTTCCCGGAACAGCCAACCCAGGCCGATTATCAGGCCGTGATTGATGCCACCAAAGACCGCATTGATGCGCCAAGTATTCATGCGGTGCTATTACGCTCGATGATGCAGGCCTATTACGGCGCGGCCAATGCCGGCCACTATGGTCTGGCCTATGAAGCCTATACTCACTTCACCTCGCCAATTCGCCGTTATCCGGATCTACTCTTGCACCGTGCCATTAAAGCGCATCTGGCCCAGAAACCATATCCGATTTCGGGTGCCGCGCTGGATGATGCCGGTGAGCATTTCTCGCAAACCGAACGTCGTGCCGATGAAGCTTCCCGCTCTGTGACCATGTGGCTGAAATGTCATTATATGCAGCAGCATTTAGGCGAAGAATTTGTCGGGGTGATTTCTGCCGTGACCGAATTTGGTCTGTTTGTCACGCTGAAAGATCTGTATGTCGATGGCATGATTCACGTCAGCCAGCTGGGCGATGACTTCTTTATGTTTGATCAGGCCAGCCAGTCACTGGTCGGTCAGTCACGCGGTCAGACCTTTAGTCTGGGCGATGAAGTCAAAGTCAAGGTGGCCGGAGTCAACTTGGAAGAACGCAAGATTGATTTCGAGCTGGTCAAACAATTGACCCATGCCGGTCGTGCGATCCGCAGCCGTGCACCACGCGTGGCCAAAGCCGCGCCGCGTGCTGAAGCCACCGAAGAAATCTTTCATGATCGTCCAGTCAAGCTTGCCGTGAGTGAAGATGGCGAACAGCCGTTGAAGAAGAAAAAGGCCAAATCGAAACCGAGTTCTTATGGCAAAAAGCCGGCGAAAAAAGTCACCGCCAAGGCCGAAAGCAAAGACAAGGTCAAGAAAAAAGCCAAAGTGAAAAAGAAAAAGTCCAATGCCAAGTCCAAGCTGGACTAAGCAGCCCGATCAGAAACAGAGCGCCACGGCGCTCTTTTTTGTATGAAGTTGAGCAATTCTGTACACACCGCTTGATTTCCCACGCTGGAGGCCCTACATCTATTGCTAAGACAGGACTTCAACATGGAAAAAGAAATGACATTAGAACAGGCAACCCTGCCAGCACCCCAGTTTGACCAGATTACGCTGCCCCAATTAAAACAACAGGTTGAACAGACCATCACCCAAGGGCAGGCCTTTTTACAGCAACTCCAAGACATTCCGGCCAGTAGCGATGCACAGTTGCAGGTTCTGGCGCAGGTCGATCATCTGGAAAACCAGATGAGCGAAAGCTGGGGCGTACTCTCGCACCTGAATGCGGTGATGAACAATGCCGAAACCCGTGAAGTCTATCAGGCACTGTTACCTGGCCTGAGCGAATACTATACCCAGCTCGGTCAGCACACGGTGCTGTATCAGACCTATCAGCAGGTTCATGATGCAGTGACGTTTAATGACTTACCCGCAGCGCAACAAAGCGCAATTAAACTGGCGCTGCGTGACTTTAAATTGTCAGGTGTGGCCTTGGAAGGTGAAGCGAAAAAACGCTATGCGGAAATTTCAGCGCGCCTGTCGCAGCTGTCCTCTGACTTTTCCAACCATGTACTGGATGCAACACAGGCTTACTTTAAACCGCTCACAGAAGCACAACTAGCCGGCCTGCCTGCCAGCAGTGTGGAATTACTCAAGCAGTATGGCCAGCAACGTGAGCTGGAGCAGCCGGTTGCGACGCTGGATTTCCCGTCCTATCTGGCCATTATGACCTATGCTGAAGATCGCAGCCTGCGTGAAGAGTTATATAAGGCTTATACCACCCGTGCTTCTGACCAGTCGGCCGATCAGGCCTTTGACAATACCGCGGTGATGGAAGAAATTTTAAGCCTGCGTCAGGAAATGGCCCAGCTGCTCGGCTTTAACAACTATGCCGAACTGTCATTAGCCAGCAAAATGGCACCAAGTGTCGAAGCAGTTGAGCAGTTCCTGGTTGAGCTGGCCGAACATGCCCGTCAGCCGGCTGAACAGGAGATTGCCGAACTGAAAGCCATTGCCGCAGCAGATGGCATTCAGCAGCTGCAACCGTGGGATACCAGTTTCTATTCAGAAAAGCTGAAACTGGTCCAGTTCAATCTGTCTCAGGAAGCACTGAAACCGTATTTCCCGGCGCCAAAAGTGGTTGATGGCTTATTTAGCATCGTTAAACGTCTATACGATGTGGATATTATCGAGCGTGAAGCACCAGTCTGGCATCCAGACGCCCGTTATTTTGAACTGCAAGATCAGGGTCAGGTAATTGGCGGTTTCTATTTTGACCTGTATGCCCGTCAGGGCAAACGCGGCGGCGCCTGGATGAGCGGTTTCCGTTCGCGCATGCAGCAAAGCCAGGGCCTGCAACAGCCAATTTGCTATATGGTCTGTAACTTCACCCCGCCCGTGGGGGATCAGCCGGCCTTACTGACCCATGATGAAGTACTGACCTTATTCCATGAATTTGGGCATGGCCTGCATCATATGCTGACGGAAGTCGACAACATTGCGGTGGCCGGCACTCACGGCGTAGCCTGGGATGCTGTGGAACTGCCAAGCCAGTTTATGGAATTCTGGGCTTGGGACAAAGAAAGCCTGGATGTACTCAGTCAGCATATCGACACACAGGCCACCCTGCCGGATGATTTACTGCAGGCGCTGCTGAATGCGCGCTTCTTCCAGTCCGGCATGCAGACCCTGCGCCAGCTGGAATTTGCCCTGTTTGACCTGAATATTCACCGCATGACCCCAGCCTTGACCGCCAGCCAGATTCAGGATGTGCTGAATGAAATCCGGTATAAATATGCGGTGGTGCCAACCACCGATTACAACCGCTTCCAGCATAGCTTCAGTCACATCTTCGCCGGGGGCTATGCGGCCGGTTATTATTCCTATAAATGGGCCGAAGTTTTGGCCAGCGATGCCTTCGATCGCTTCGAAAATGAAGGGGTATTTAACACCGACACCGGAAAGCAGTTCAGGCAGTTTATTCTAGCAGTTGGCGGAAAAGATTCAGCACTTGACGCGTTTATCAATTTCCGCGGACGCGAGCCAAAAATAGATGCATTATTGCGTCATCAAGGTTGGACGAAGCCAATTAAAAACGCTTAAACTAGGGCCTTAATTTGAACACAGGATCAGTATGATGACCATCAAACGTCGTTTCATTGCAGGCGCAAAATGTCCAAAATGCCAGGCTATGGATCGGGTGGTCATGCTGACCTCAGGTGATGATGAATGGATTGAATGTATCGACTGTGGCTATAGCGAAAATCGCCCGACCCATGTCGATGAACCTCAGCCACCGGCAGCGCCTGATGAAGTGGGTGTGATTCAATTTAAACCACGTCATCCTAAGTAAAAAAATTAAGGTTCATTTATTCATGACGCTTGATCAGAGAAATAGCTCAAAACTATTATGGGCCATTATTGGGGGCCTGATCGTAATCGTACTTGTGGTGCTGTCTTATCAATGGATGAGCCAAAACCAGAGCGCAGAGGTAACACCTGAAGCCCAGCTGCTAAGTCAGCCGGCCGCACCGGCTGCCAAAGCCAAAGCAGAACCAGCGGTGCAGCTGGAAGAAATGCCACAGCAACTGGTGAGTGAAGATATTCTGAAACAGCCGGTTGCTACCAACGCGACCCTGGCCAAAGAAGAAATGGCCAAACTAGAAGACCTGCAGGCACAGCTGGATGATCAGGCCGCACTGCTCAATGCCCAGCACGCCGATGCTGATGAACTGATTCGCCTGAAAGAAGAACAGATTCAGCTGCTCGAAGCCCAGCTCAAACAGCAATAATTATGACCGGCAGTCTGCGTTAAATCGGCTAGAATACATCCTTATTCCTCGCCCGGGTTGATGATGACTGCCTCCACGCCTCAGCATGATCTGATCAAAGCCATTGGCTTACTCACCGTTATTTAAAACCTACTCAATGATCTGACCCCAATAAGTTGGACGGTTTGATTAAGCAGCTTTTAAGGACTGAGTTCTGTATTGTACAGGACTCAGTCCTTTTAATTTAACCTTGATTCGTTCATGGTTGTAATAATGAATATATTCTTTCAAGGTCTGTTCCAACTCTTCAACTGACTTAAATTCCTCACCATAGAAACATTCTGATTTAAGTATTCCAAAGAAGCTTTCCATTGAAGCGTTGTCCAGACAGTTACCTTTACGCGACATACTTTGAATAAGCCCGTGCTGTTGAAGCTGTTGCTGATAAAATCTCATTTGATATTGCCAGCCCTGATCTGAATGAATAATTGGCTTATCATTCGGGCTGAGCTTGGCGATAGCATCTTTCAACATATCTTTAACTAAACCAAACAGTGGTCTACGTTGGAGCCGAAACGCAATGATTTCACCATTAAACAAATCCATGATGGGTGACAGATAAAGTTTTTCACCGCGTACATTAAATTCAGTTACATCTGTTACCCACTTCTGATTGGGCTTGTCTGCCTTGAATTGACGCTGCAACACATTCTTAGCAATTTTACCAATTTGCC
>NZ_VOXR01000038.1:0-22335 GCF_013420645.1 Acinetobacter sp. C15 | reverse complement strand
ATAACTGTGGCAAGGCGCTGGATATTGCCCGCTTGGCTCGTGACATGATGGGTGGTAACGGCATTTCGGATGAGTTTGGTGTAGCGCGTCATCTGGTGAATCTGGAAGTGGTGAATACCTATGAAGGGACGCATGACGTACATGCCTTAATTCTGGGCCGTGCACAGACCGGAATCGCTGCGTTTGTTAACTAAAAAATTGATCCTCTCTAGCCGGCATTTGCTGGCTAGAACTCCTGCTGTTTTATGGACTTTGACCATGATTTAACTTCATCTGGCAAGAGTAAATACCAAAAAATGAAGTCGGAAAATGGCAATAAAAACTGGATGTTTTTAATTATTTTCCAAGCCAGAATCAGGGTTTGAATAACAGTCATCATCTCATCACAGGATGATAAGTTATCTCAAAAGTTCTGCAGGCACAGGAATGCTAAAGAAATATTAAGGACGCTATGAACACAATCAGTTCCCAACAACACCAGCTGGAAGGTGAAAACAGACCAAAGAAAAAAGTCTG
The DNA here is from genome assembly GCF_013420645.1 of Acinetobacter sp. C15. NCBI lineage: Bacteria > Pseudomonadati > Pseudomonadota > Gammaproteobacteria > Moraxellales > Moraxellaceae > Acinetobacter > Acinetobacter sp. C15. The sequence continues at coordinate 21,819 of NZ_VOXR01000038.1, read as the reverse complement.
GATTTTAGCCTTTATTTTCTCGTTTTTAGCATTATTGGTGGATGGGGCAGATATTGCCTTATTGGCCTATAGTCTGACCAGTCTTAAACAGGAATTCTCATTAACGAATATGCAGGCGGGTGCCTTAGGTAGCTGGACACTTGCTGGAATGGCCATTGGTGGCTTTTTTGGTGGTTGGGCTTGTGACCGCTTTGGGCGAGTTCGCGTGATTGTGATTGCTATTGCGCTCTTTTCAACCTTAACCTGCTGGTTAGGATTCGCAGAAAGCTATGATCAATTCAAGTGGTTACGTTTTATCTCTGCAATTGGCTTAGGGGCTTTATATATTGCCTGTAACACGCTCATGGCAGAATACGTGCCAACCAAGCATCGCTCGACGGTACTGGCGGCTTTAATGACCGGCTGGACCTTAGGTTCGGTGGTGGCCACGGCGCTAGCAGGCTGGTTATTGCCAGAATATGGCTGGCGTTATCTGTATTACATCGCCATTATTCCAATTGTATTGGCTGTAGTGATGCACTTTTTGGTGCCAGAACCACAGGCTTGGCTCGATGCGCGTAAAGCACGCCAAGAAGCAAAAGCCAGCGGTATTGTTCAGGAAAAACCAAAAAATACCTTCAAAATGGTGTTTGAAGATGCCTTAAGCCGTCGCATGTTCATTCTCTGGTCATTCAGTACCGCATTTTTACAGTTTGGTTATTACGGTGTAAGTAACTGGCTGCCGGCTTATTTAGAATCTGATCTGGGCATCAAGTTTAAAGAAATGACCATGTACATGATTGGTACGTTCCTGATCATGATGTGTACCAAAGTCATTGCCGGTTATATTGCTGACCGTATTGGCCGTCGTGCTGTATTTGCCTTCGGGACCATGGGCACCGCGATCTTTATTCCAGTTATTGTATTTGGCAATACCCCAGACAATATCCTTTGGTTGATGCTGTTCTTCGGTTTCCTGTATGGCATCCCATACGGTATTAACGCGACCTATATGACAGAAAGTTTCTCGACCAAAGTCCGTGGGACCGCGGTGGGTGGTGCCTACAACGTGGGCCGTTTAGGTGCAGTTTTCGCGCCATTAACCATTGGCTACTTTGCTCAAGGTGGATCAATTGGTACCGGTTTATTGATTATGGGCGTTGCCTATTTTCTTTGTGGTCTGATTCCCGCGCTCTTTATTAAAGACCGTTTATTTGACCCACAAAAAGCAGATTAATCTGTATATCGCAACATAGAAAAGATGCTAGGAAGCAAGATGATGAATAAAATCACACAGGATATCGAGGCAATACTGAAACAGATTCCTGATGGTGCGCACATTATGACCAGTGGTTTTGGTCTGGCAGGGCAACCGATTGAACTGATTGAAGCATTAATTGATCTTGGTCCGAAAGAATTAACCATTATCAATAATAATGCAGCGTCTGGCGATCGTGGACTGACCAATTTGCTGTTGTCTGGACTGGTCAAGAAAATGATCTGTTCTTTCCCGCGCGCCAATAATTCCACTGTATTTGAAGATTTGTATAAAGCCGGAAAAGTTGAACTGGAACTGGTACCACAAGGAAATCTGGCTTGTCGTATTCAGGCCGCCGGTGCAGGACTAGGCGCCATTTTCACACCAACCGGCTTTGGGACCAAAATCGCAGAAGGCAAAGAAACCCGCCACATTAACGGTAAAGACTATGTCCTGGAATATCCGATTCATGCCGATTATGCCTTGATCTATGCCAATCAGGCTGATCGCTGGGGTAATTTAACCTACCGCAAGGCCGCACGTAACTTTGGCCCGATTATGGCCAAGGCGGCCAAAACGACCATTGCCCAGGTGCATGAAATTGTCGAACTGGGTGAGCTGGACCCTGAAATTATTGTAACGCCGGGCATTTTTGTACAGCATGTGGTTCAGGTTGGAGATATTAAATAATGAATATTCAAAAACGTACACGTGAACAGATCGTACAACGCGTCGCACAAGACATTCCAACCGGCTCTTTTGTCAATTTAGGAATTGGTTTGCCAACACGCGTGGCAGGCTATTTAAAACCGGAGCAGGAAGTCATTTTACATTCTGAAAATGGTGTCTTGGGTTTTACCGCCTTGGGTGCAGATGAACAGCCAGACAATGACCTGATTAATGCAGGAAAAGAGCTGGTCAGTATGCTTGAGGGTGGTAGCTTTATGAATTCTGCTGATTCCTTCGATATTATGCGCGGCGGGCATTTAGACATCTGTATTATGGGTGCATTTCAGGTGGCAATTAATGGAGATCTGGCCAACTGGCATACTGGTGCTTCCGATGCGGTACCAGCCGTCGGTGGTGCCATGGATCTGGCGGTCGGTGCACGCTGCGTCTATGTCTGTATGGAGCATGTCACCAAAAATGGCGAAGCGAAAATCGTAGATGAACTGACTTATCCAATTACCGGTAAACACTGTGTTAACCGTATTTATACCGATTTATGTGTGATTGAACTGAAAGACAATCAGGCTTTCGTACTTGAAATGGTGGATGGGCTGAGCTTTGACGAACTGCAGCAACAGACTGGTTGTCCGTTAATTGATGCCCGTCAGGTGGCTTAAAATCATCTCATTTCTTCTTGAAGTGATTAAAAAATCGCAGCTTCGGCTGCGATTTTTTATATTGAAATTATTAAATCTCTTTGATCAATCACAAAATATTCGTTTTATTCATATTTAAAAGAAGATTAAAAACGCCATCTCTTGCCCCAGTTCTGGCTCAGGAAGAAGATGGATCACACCTTCTTTCTTGGTCGCAGCACTGCTCATTTCCGACCAAGGGAGAGAAATTTTTTGTTTTATTCTCTACATTGCATTTCTTATTTTAGTATTACGAGCAGAAATCAAAGCTAGGACAAAAGGACTCTTGCTGGGCTCAAGTTTTAAAAGATTAACCATAAAAATCCTAAAACCAGTGCCATGAGTTTTAAAACCTAAAGATATGATTCCAGATCATCTCGTTTCCGCGGGTGAAATGAGGCGGTGAAAGCGCTAAGAGGTGAAGCTTTTATTTAGGAATCGACTTTAAAGTAGTTCAGACTTCGGTCTTGCTAAGCGCAAAACAGCAGTCTGAAAAGATCAGTCCTAAAGCCGATGTATAAAGGACAGAATGACTAGACGGTCTGGATTAGGGTTGTGGCTGAATATTAATTAAATTCTTTTCCCGGCTTAAATCATAGCGGTTTACCGCAAAAATCAGGAGGGCGAAGGCACATCCCAACAGCACACAAGCCGACCAGCCATACATCTTCCATAAATTTAAAGATAAAAATGCGCCCAGGCCAGCACCGGAAAAATAGCAGGTCATATAAATGGCATTAATACGCGAACGCGCTTGAACTGAAAGGCGATACACCAGATTCTGGTTTAATACGTGTAAAGATGAAATACCAAAATAGGCAATAATCAAGCCTAAAATATACAGCTCTAAACGGTCTTGGGCAAAAAACAGGGGAATCCAGGCTAAAATTAGCCCGCTGGTTGCCAGCTGCGCCAGCCATTTTTCCCGGTGGCGGCCAATCATCTTCCCGGTCCATTGCGATGACCAGATTCCGACCACGCCCACAATCCCCATCAACCCAATCTCAAAATCATTAAAATGGTAGGGGGCTTCCGCCAGAATAAAGGTCATGGTGGTAAAAATAATACTGAGCATCCCAAAAGCCAAACCACCAATTAAGCTGCGGCGCATCAACATCGGTTCTGTTTTGGCGAAGGTAAATAAAGAGCGGTAAATCTGCAGAATACTCATTTTTAGCTGACTTCTGGCCGTGGGTAATTGATACCACATGGCAATGCTGAGCAGTAAAATTGAACAGCCACTGAACAGATACACCGCATGCCAGGACCATAAAGTTGAAATTAATCCGGCCACGGTACGTGCAAATAAAATACCGACTAGTACGCCACTCATGAGCAGGCCAACCACTTCGGCACTTTTTTCCCGTTGGCTCAGGTTTGCAGCAAAAGGAATCAGAATCTGGGTGGTAATGGAACAGAACGAGGCCAATAGGGTAAAGCCATACAGCATCTGGAGATTATCGCTGACAGACAGTCCAATCAGGGCCAGACCGGTACATAGCATCAGGCTACAGATATACAGACGCTTTTCAAATAAATCGCCCAACGGCACAAATAAAAACAGACCAGCTGCATAACCGATCTGTGTCAATACCACGGTCCAGCCCGATTGCTCTAGACTAATATTCAAGTCCTGGGCAATTGAATAAATTAAAGGCTGGTTAAAATAATTACAACCTGCGCAAAGTGCGCAGGTCATGGCCATCATAAACATAAAACGGCGCGAGGGTTGTTGCCCTTGAGCTGACATCCGTGTCTCCTAAGGCTTTAGAAACTATAAGTCGCTGATAAATTTACACGAGAAATATCAGCTTCTTGGTCATTAAATTTTTCTTGCTTACCATGATGGTATTCTGCGCCCAGATTGATATTTGGGACTGGTGAATAAATCACGTTTGCTACGTAATCCGTTAAACGCTTAAAACGCTTATTAGTTTTAGGATTAGCCCGTGCGTAAGCGCTGGAATCATCAAAATCAACAATGCTGGCATTAATGCTACTGCGTAATTTTGGGGTAAATTTATGTGTGAAACCTATGTTTAAACTATTAAACTCATTGAGTAAAAGTTCATTATTATCTGTATCAACTGAATAATCACCACCCCAAGCATTGCCATCCGTTAGTGTCCCTTGAGTTAAAAACGCTGCAATACGTTGGTCACCGACCATATGGAAATAGTTACCCTGGATCGAGTTTTGATCATCGAAACGATAACGGCCTCCTACGCCTACACCCCAACCGACTTTTTCGATATCACCTTTATCTGTTTGTGCTTGCTTTTCATTGACAAAGCCTTGAGCCAATAAATGTAATGGACCAGACTGATGCACAAATTTAGTGGTTAATGCAGGGAAGGCAGAAGAACGGTCACCGCCGGCCATATATTCCAAACCCACATTCCAGGTATTTTCCGGATCAAGTTTAAAAGCATAGCTGACTTGAGGGGTACGTAGGACTGATCCACCCAGAAACAGGCTGTAATCGACAGCTTCAGTACTAATTTCCGGTGTAGACATCAATGACCAAGCCTGACCAAAGGTCCAGTTATAGTATTTTAAATGTGCATGACGAATACGTAATCCACCATCGCCTTTACCATTATTGGTCCAGAAGTCAGCTTCTAAACGTGCAGAAACATTTGGGTTTCCACCAAGGTCTTTCGCCAGGAAACCAATTCGGCTGGCAGCTGCAGTAAAATCGGAACGTACAGAGCCTGAATCAACAAGATCTTTATTAATTTGGTTAATGGTACGGCCACGATCTTTGGTAGTACTCTTAAAGTCAATCGCACCATCAAGACGGATCAAGCCATAAACATCGACATTATCCACCATCGAACTTAAAGTTTTAGAATCTTGTGCTTTGGCTTCTTCCTGCTGATTCTTTAACGCAAGTTGCGCGGCTTTTTGCTGTTCCAGTTCGGCCTGGATTTGCTTTAACTGTGATTCTAAGAACTGCATCCGGTCTTCAGATGCTTCTGCTGAAAATGTCTGTGCTGAAGCAATGCCACATAGTGTCGCTAAAACTAATTTTTTCATTTCTTAATCCCTAAAGAAATTTTTTCAAATAATGAAAGGTGATGTGCCTTTCGGTTGCAGCAATTTTTAAATCAAGATGATTGTTGAACGTGAAGATGGAATGGGGAGGGCGACCATAAATGCTCACCCTCCAGACCGGGACTTATTCTGCCTTTTGAGGATCGTATAAGCGGTCTTTAATAAACAGGGCAGGAATTAAACCGCACAGGAAGTACGCTGCACCCATAACCATCAGGCCGGTACCAATAGAACCATTCATGGCCAAATAACCGATGGTGATTGGAGCAAATACGGCACCTACACGGCCAATGTTGAATGCACCACCAACCGCTGTACCACGCACCGTTGTTGGGAAACTCTCGGTCAGATAAGTTGCATTAATTGCGTATGGAATACCGTACAGGAAACCAAAGATCAGCATTAAAACACCGATATTTTCAGGGGTATGCATATACACCACCACTGGAATAAACAGCGCAGTTCCCATGGTGCCGAAAGCGAACACAATACGGCGACCAATTTTATCTGCCACATATCCGGCAATGACTTTGGCGAAAATCATGGTCAGGAAGGTACCAATCATGTACAGCGCCATTTCCTTGAATTTAATGCCTAATTCTGCTTCCAGGTAGGTTGGCAACCAGTTACTCACACCGAAGTAACCGAACAGCAGAAAACCAGAACTAAATGACCATAAGATAAACATCTTGCCGTGGGTCTTGTCTTTCAGAATGGTGATGTACGGATTACCTTTTTTCGCGGTAGTGTCCACAAGCTGGCCAGTACGTTTCATTTCACGCACGCGCTTCCAAGACTCAGGCTCAGGAACCAGGAAGTGCATTAGAATACCTAAAGCCAATGGCGCAATGGTGATCCAGTACAGCATACGCCAGCCGTATTCAGGAATAATCCAGCCAGACAGCATGGTGATAACCAGTGAACCCAGGGTAAAACCAGTCATCAGGGTAGCCAGTACCGTAGTACGATATTTGGTTGGGACATACTCTGACATCAAGGTATTACAGGCAATATATAAACAGCCCAAACCTAAACATGAGAGGGTACGTAAAATTGCAAATTCAGTATAAGACTGTGCAAAACCTGAATAAGCTGAAAGGATGGAGAAGGAAATTGTTGCCACAACAATTACCCGGACACGGCCAAAGCGGTCACAGGCCCAGCCGCCAATAAATCCGCCAATTCCCATACCAAATAACGACCAGCTCCCCAAAGCACCGGCCTGCATTGAGGTTAATCCCCATTCTGCTTTCAGACTGGTGAGACTGAAGGCCAAAATACCAATATCGGCACCGTCACAAAGCAAGATCAGGAACGCAAAGATAAAGGCTGTAACCCACAGACGTTTGGGTGCCTGTTTGATTGGTTCCTCAGCAGAGATGGGTTGCCTATTCTCTCTGGTTTCGATTGTTTCGGTTGTCATTGTTATATCCTCTACTTTATAAAGCAGCACTCCTGTGCTACCGCCTAACAAAGTCATGTATGCATGACTTCTGATTTATTCGGGCTTGAGAACACGCTCTTTTAACAGCACCGCTCAAACATCCTGATTGAACCTGTTGTGTCTGCTATCGCGTCATTTAAATAACAACTATGTCATTTGTGATACATACTTATTATTCAAATGAACTAATATTTCGTTTCTCAACACTTACTTCTATATGAATGGTTCAATTCACTTGTAAAATTCCATCCAGCTTATAACCTCAATGCTCTGTTTATCTTGATCTGGTTTCAGGATATAAAAACTAAATCAATATAAAACAATGTCTTATTTATAGATAAGCCAATTGCAAGCTAAGCCAGCTACAAGCCAAAATTTTCAAGAAAAATTAAATAATCTCGTGTAATTTCGTTATACGAAATCAATTAATCATAAAATACAGTTTATAACAAGATATTTTGTCTATTTTTTAATAAAAATATCTTTTTTACGCTTTATCCGCAAAAAAACTTGCATTCCGGGGGAATAAACCTTAATTTTTATACAAAATAAATTTTCGCTATACAAAATAAATGGAGATTTACATGGAACAGGTCGTTCAAGTAGAACAAATCAATGCTCATGTCGCACTGGTGAAAATCCATCGACCTGAAGCAAAAAACGCCTTAAATACTGAAGTACGCCAGAAACTGGCTGAAGCTTTTCGTCAACTGAATGATGATGCCAATATTCGCGCCATTGTACTGACCGGCGGAGAGCAGGATTTTGCTGCAGGTGCCGACCTGAAAGAGCTGGCCAATGCAGAAACCATTCAAATGATGCAGCGTCGTACTGAGCGTTACTGGCAGGCGATTGCACAATGCGCCAAACCGGTCATTGCCGCGGTTAATGGTTATGCCTTAGGTGGTGGCTGTGAACTGGCCATGCACGCCGATATTATTATTGCCGGCAAGAGCGCGACCTTTGGTCAGCCTGAAGTCAAAGTTGGGGTCATGCCAGGCGCCGGTGGTACACAGCGCCTGTTCCGTGCCGTGGGGAAATTCCATGCCATGCGCATCATCATGACCGGCTGTCTGGTGCCGGCACCAGAAGCCTATCAAATTGGTCTGGTCTCTCAAGTGACGGAAGACAGCGAAACCATTGCCACGGCCATCAAGATGGCTGAAGGTCTGGCAAAACTGCCACCAATTGCCCTGGAACAGATTAAAGAAGTGGCCTTACTGGCAGAAGATGTACCGTTGAATGCGGGGCTAAGCCTGGAACGCAAATCATTCCAGATGCTGTTTGCTTCTGAAGACCAGAAAGAAGGCATGCAGGCCTTTATTGAAAAACGTAAACCAAATTATCAGGGACGATAAGCATGACTGTACATATTCAGAAAATCGGGATTATTGGTGTCGGTACCATGGGTGCCGGAATTGCCCAAATTGCCATTCAGTCTGGCCATGATGTGGTCCTGTTTGATGCCAAAGCTGGCGCTGCAGAGCAGGCTCAGGAAAAACTGGCCAAAACCCTGAATACCCTGGCAGATAAAGGCAAATTCAGTCATGAAAAAGCCGCTGAAGATCTTGCCCGTCTTTCAATTGCCGAGCAACTGGAAGATTTAAAAGATTGTGATCTGGTGGTAGAGGCCATTATTGAAAATCTGGAAATCAAACAGAAGCTGATGCAACAACTGGAAGCGATTGTCAAACCGGAAGCAATTCTGGCGTCGAATACGTCTTCATTGTCGATCAGTGCCATTGCAGCCAACTGCAGTCAACCAGAACGTATTGCAGGCTATCATTTCTTTAATCCGGTACCGCTAATGAAAGTGGTGGAAGTGATTGAAGGCTTTAATACCCGTGCCGATATTCTGGATGCCTTGACTCAACTCTCGATCAAGATGGGCCATCGTCCAGTGAAAGCCAAAGATACTCCAGGATTTATTATTAACCATGCTGGCCGTGCCTTTGGCAGTGAAGCCTATGCCATCCTGAATGAAAATGTCACGCCATTTTATGACATTGACCGGATTTACCGTGATGGGATCGGTTTTAAGATGGGACCATTCGAGCTGGGCGATCTAACCGGCATGGATGTATCGCATCCGGTCAGTGAGTCGATTTATCATCAGTATTATGAAGAAGCACGTTACCGTCCAAGCGTAATTACCCGTCAGCGTTTTATTGCCAAGCAACTGGGCCGTAAAACCGGTAAAGGTTTTTATGACTACACTTCTGGCAGCAAACAGGGTGATGTTGCACCAGTACTGGCTGAAAAACTGGCGCAATATCCATCGGTCTGGTTAGGCACCGAATATAGCGACGACCGTCAGGCGCTGGAGCAATATCTGCAACAGTTCAATATTCTGGTGGAGCCGTCTGAACAGCCATCTCAAGATGCACTGGTGCTCATTGCCACCTATGGTGAAGATGCCACTTCGGCGGCTGTACGTTATGGCGTTGCCCCACAGCAGGTGGTGTGTATTGATCTGCTCTATGGCCTGAATAAACACCGCACTTTAATGCCGACTTTTGTGACCAAAGCTGAACTGACCCAGGCGGCGCAATCTATTTTTAATCTGGATGGTGTGACAGCCAGCGTTATTCAGGAAAGTGTCGGTTTTGTGGCGCAGCGTGCGTTGGCCATGATTGTAAACCTGGGCTGTGATATTGCCCAGCAAGGTGTTGCCACAGTTGAAGATATTAATATCGCCGTGAAACTGGGTCTGGGTTATCCGCATGGTCCAATTGAATGGGGCGATGTTTTAGGCGCGGAAAAAATTCTGAAAATTCTGGATCGCATGACCGACATTACCCGCGATCAGCGTTATCGTCCAAGCCCATGGTTACGCCGTCGCGTCCAGTTGGGTCTGCCACTTGTTCATAGTTCTAATTAATCTAAGGTTAAGGGAATAACACTCATGTTAAATGCATATATTTATGATGGTTTACGTTCACCAATCGGTCGTCATGCCGGCAGTTTGTCAAGTGTGCGTCCAGATGATCTGGCTGCAACCGTGATTAAAAACCTGCTGGAAAAAACCGGTATTCCAGCTGCCGATGTCGAAGATGTGATTTTCGGTAGCACCAACCAGGCCGGTGAAGACAGCCGTAACGTAGCACGTTTTGCCGCACTTTTAGCCGGTATGCCAGTGACTGTACCGGGCCAGACCGTAAACCGTTTATGTGCATCTGGTTTAGGTGCCGTGATTGATTCGGCACGTGCCATCACCGCAGGTGAAGGCGATGTCTATATTGCTGGTGGCGTAGAAAGCATGTCACGTGCACCTTTTGTATTGGCGAAAGCAGAAACAGCCTTTTCGCGTGATGCAAAAATGTATGACACCACCATCGGAACCCGTTTCCCGAACCGTAAATTTACCGCTCAATTTGGCGCACACAGCATGCCAGAAACCGGTGACAATGTAGCGGAAGAATTTGGCATTAGCCGTGAACAGGCCGATACCTTTGCCGCTGCATCACAGGCAAAATATCAGGCAGCCAAAGAAGCAGGATTCTTTGAAGGTGAAATTACACCAATTGAAGTTTCACAAGGGCGTAAATTACCGCCTAAACAGGTGACTGAAGATGAACATCCGCGTGCATCTTCAACATTTGAAGCATTAACCAAGCTGAAACCCCTATTTGAAGGTGGTGTGGTCACAGCAGGGAATGCATCAGGTATCAATGACGGCGCTGCAGCACTGATTATCGGCAGTGAAAAAGTTCAGGAACAGTATGGGTTAAAACCTTTGGCGCGTATCCTGTCTTCTGCAGCAGCCGGCATTGAGCCACGCATCATGGGTGCGGGGCCAATTGAAGCGATCAAAAAAGCAGTACAACGCGCGGGTTTAACCCTAGATGATATGGATATTATCGAGATTAACGAAGCGTTTGCCAGCCAGGTATTGTCCTGCTTAAAAGGTCTGGATGTGGCCTTTGATGATCCGCGGGTCAATCCAAATGGTGGTGCGATTGCGATTGGCCATCCACTGGGTTGTTCTGGTGCACGTTTAGCCTTGACCGTTGCACGTCAATTACAGCGCACAGGTAAAAAATATGCCGTGATCAGCCTGTGTATTGGCTTGGGTCAAGGTCTTGCAATGGTCATTGAAAATCCTGAAGCAGCCTAAACTGGTTTAAGTCGAAATTAAATGCCATGCATATCTAATATGCATGGCATTTTTTTGTTAAATATTTAGCCATAAAAAATCCCCGCAGATGCAGGGATAGGCTAGTTCTGGTCGGAATCAAGCGCGCTTGGTCACCAGTAAAGTGGCCGAACCAAAGGCATAGACTTTACCATCTTGATCGACAATACGACCTTCTGAAGTCAGTACGTTACGGCCGACGCGAATCACTTCACCAATGGCGGTATAGGTTTCGCCACTTTGCATGGCTTTGAGCATTTTTACGTTTAAATCAATCGTTGAAAAACTGACCCCGGCATCGACAGTGGTGTGTACAGCAGCACCCGTAGTACTGTCCAGCACGGTGGCACAAAAACCGCCATGAATACCGCCTTGTAAATTGAAATGGCGATGATCTGGTCGTACCTCATATTCCACATAATTTTCACGTACGACGGTCAGACGCATGGGAATAATTTCACTCATGGGTGAGCTGGCAATTTCACCATTCTTGATAGCGGTTAAATACGCGAGTCCATTCATTTGTGATGTCGACATACAGGCTCCTTCTTATTTATTATTTCGCTCTATGAAATAATATTCTGTTTTATTAAAAGTATGATATAACATGAAAGTGAACATAATGCTATATATTCCAGGATGGAACGATGACAATAAAAAACCTTGTCACAGCTGCCGAATGGCAGGCACGCTGTGAACTCGCAGCGCTTTATCGCATTATTGCGCATTATCGGATGACTGACCTGATTGATACCCACATCAGTTTAAGAGTCCCAGATCAACCAGACTGTTTTCTGATTAACCAATATGGTGTCGCATTTGAAAAAATGCGTGCCTCGACGCTGGTGAAGATTAATCATGAAGGGCAGGTGGTAGAAAGCTATGAACAAGACAAGCCAGTAAATATGGCTGGTTTCGTGATTCACTCTGCGATTCATGAAGCACATCCTCATCTGAACTGTGTCATTCATACGCATACCGCGGATGGAATTGCTGTTTCTGCTCAGAAACACGGGCTTCTCCCAATTTCCCAGCATGCCATGAAATTTTATCAGCATGTGGCTTATCACGAATATGAAGGCGTTGCGCTTTCAACAGATGAGCAGGAGCGCCTGATTCAGGACTTAGGCAGCCATCGCGCCATGATTTTACGCAATCATGGTCTATTAACGGCTGGGGAAACCATTGCACGGGCTTTTCATGAAATCTATTTCCTGGAACGCGCCTGTCAGGCACAGGTGAAAGCCTTAAGCGGTGGTGCTGAATTGCATTATCCAGCAGAAGAAGTCCGAATTAAAACCGCTAAGCAGTTTGCCAGTCCTCTCATCGAACCGATTTTACAGCGTGCCTGGCAGGCCGCTTTGTCTTTGATTGAGCATCAATATACGGAGTATGCCTCATGATTGTTATTTCCAGTTCTGTTCCGAATATTGAAGCCATTCTGGTCAAGTCATTTCAAAAATATGCGCCTGCTGGCAGTTTCTGTACAGTGGACAGCCCTGAAGCTGAACAGGCAACTACAGTTGCTGCCTGGTTTCCAGATCTGGAAAAAGTGCAGCAGCTGCCAAAGCTCGGCCTGATTCATTCGATTGCTGCTGGGGTAGAACATTTAAACTTAAATGCTGTACGCCCCGATCAAGCCGTTTGCCGGGTGCTGGATCCGCATCATCAAAAGGGCATGTTTGATTATCTGCTTTGGGGTGTACTGTATTTTCAACGTTATTTTGACCGCATGATCCAGCAGCAAAATCAGCAGCTCTGGAAGCAGTATCGCCAGAGCTATAGCCATCATATCCAGATTGGGATTATGGGACTGGGGCATATGGGCGGTTATGTAGCAGAACGTTTCGCAGAAATGGGCTATCAAGTCTCTGGTTGGTCGAATTCCCCAAAAGACATTAATCAAGTCAAAAGTTATGTGGGCCAAGAACAGCTTTCCGAGTTCCTGGCTCAAAGTCAGATTCTGATTAACCTGCTACCACTCACCGAAGAGAATACTGGGATTCTTTCTGCTGAATTATTTCAGCAACTGCCTGAACAGTCAGCTTTGATTCATGTCGGGCGTGGCCAGCATTTAGTCGAGCAGGATTTATTGGATGCACTGGATTCTGGCCATCTACGTGGTGCGATTGTTGATGTCTTTGAGCAGGAGCCATTACCTGCGGATCATCAGTTTTGGCAGCACGAAAAAATTGTGGTGACACCACATGTGGCCTCACATGCCCCAATGTCTGTGGTGGTAGAGCAGATACTGGAAAATGACCGTCGTTTAAATCAGGGTCTGGATTTGTGTCATCAAGTGGATGTCAATAAAGGCTATTAATTGTAGGGATACAGACAAAAAATAAGGAAATTGATGATGTGGGAAATGATTCAGACCCAGATTCAGCAAGGCGTCGCCACTTTAAGTTTTAACCGTCCAGATTCACTCAACAGTTTCAACCGGCAAATGCATGAAGAAGTCCAGCAGGTACTGAAAAGTTGGAATACGAATCCAGACATTCGGGTAATTGTGATTCGGGGTAATGGCCGGGCATTTTCAGCGGGACAAGATCTAAAAGAACGTGCTGGGCAGCTCGGCAATGTGCCTCTACCACCAGAAGGTTCGCTGGCCAAATATTATAATCCTTTGATTAATCTGATTCGTAAAAGCCCCAAACCGGTGATTGCAGCGGTAAATGGTGTGGCTGCCGGTGCGGGCGCCAATATCGCGCTGGCTTGCGATCTGGTCATTGCCAAGGAAAGTGCCAAATTTATTCAGGCCTTTTCTAAAATTGGCTTAATTCCCGATGCCGGCGGTACCTGGATGTTGCCGCGTTTAATTGGTTATGCACGCGCTATGGCACTGACTTTACTCGGTGAACCTGTGTATGCCAAAGACGCGGCTGAAATGGGCATGATCTGGAAAATGATCCCTGATGCAGAATTTGATGCTTATATCGATGACCTTGCACAGCGACTAGCACAACAGCCAACTTATGCGCTGGCTTTAACTAAACAGGCGCTGCAACGCAGTGCGGAAAATAGCATAGACCAGCAACTGGAGCTGGAACAAAACCTGCAATATCTAGCCTTGAGTAGTCAGGACTACAAAGAAGGTGTACAGGCCTTTGTTGAAAAACGCCCCGCACAATTTACCGGACGCTAAGGAGAGCATTCATGAAAATTCAAACGCGTATTACCGAGCTTTTAGGCATTCGCTATCCGATTATTCAAGGCGGCATGATGTGGGTCGGTACCGCAGAAATGGCCAGTGCAGTCTCCAATGCAGGTGGTTTGGGAACCCTGACAGCATTGACTCAACCGACGCCTGAAGCCTTGGTCAAGGAAATTGCACGCTGCCGAGAAATGACGGATCAGCCTTTTGCTGTGAATCTGACTTTATTGCCCGCTGTAAACCCACCGCCGTATGCCGAATATCGACAGGCCATTATTGAAAGTGGGATCAAGATAGTAGAAACGGCAGGCAACAAGCCGCATGAACACATTGAAGCCTTTAAACAGCACGGCATCATTGTGATTCATAAGTGTACCTCGGTCCGTCATGCACTTTCGGCACAAAGAATCGGTGCGGATGTGATCTCGATTGATGGTTTTGAATGTGCCGGCCATCCGGGTGAAGATGATATTCCCGGACTGATTCTGATTCCTGCAGCCGCTGATCAGCTTAACGTACCAATTGTTGCTAGTGGTGGTTTTGCTGATGGACGTGGTCTGGTGGCAGCACTTGCTTTAGGTGCTGAAGGCATCAATATGGGGACACGCTTTTGTGCTACTCAAGAAGCGCCAATCCATCCAAACATCAAGCAGTTTTATGTCGACAATGATGAAAGGGCAACGCATCTGCTTTACCGTCAGTTCAGGAATACGGCCCGTGTTGCCAAAAATGCAGTATCTGATCTCGTCGTTAAAATGGGTGAAGATCCAAATCTGGAATTTGAACAGATTCGCCCTTATGTCAGTGGCCTAAAAGGCAAGCTGGCTTTGGAAAATGGTGATGTAGATGCAGGCGTACTGACAGCAGGTCAAGTGATGGGGTTGATCCATGACATTCCAACCTGTCAAACGCTGATTGACACTATCATGCAAGAAGCAGAACAGATTGTTCAGCAACGTTTGGCTCAGTTTTTCCCGCGCTAGATCACTTTATTTTGATCATTTAATAAAAAGCCATTCATTGTTGAATGGCTTTTTTATACCAAAGTTTTAATTTTTTAAATGTGATTTTTTATGTCATGACTAGATTTTATCCATACACTTATATTATATTCGACCTAAAACATAATTTCGTATTATGAAATTAATTGTCATAAATATACAAATTAGAACTCATACAAGGGAATTACGATGAGAAATTATATTGCGCCATTAAAAGACATGAAGTTTGTGCTGAAAGATCTGCTCAATGTTGAACAGAAATATGAAGGCTATGCAAAGTTCGCAGACAAAGTTTCTATGGATATTATGGAACAATATCTGGAAGTCGCTGCGGACTTTTGCCAAAACGAACTTCTACCGATTAATGCAACAGGCGACCAGCAAGGCTGCCGTTTGCAGGATGGCGTCGTAACTACACCGGATGGTTTTAAAGCGGCTTATGACAAATATGTAGAACTCGGCTTTACCTCATTAACTGGCGATGAAAAATATGGTGGCCAAGGCTTCCCGACCTTATACCGTATTGCCATTTCTGAAATTATTACGGCGACCAACTGGTCTTGGGGTATGTACCCAGGCCTGTCACATGGTGCGATGCGTACCTTAGAGCATCACGGTAGCGATGAACAAAAACAGAAATTCCTGGTGCCTTTAATTGCAGGTCGCTGGACCGGAACCATGTGTTTGACTGAATCACATGCCGGTTCTGATTTGGGGCTGATCCGTACCAAAGCAGTGCCAAATGAAGATGGCAGCTATAGCATCAGCGGTGAGAAAATCTTTATTTCTGCAGGTGAGCATGACCTGGCGGAAAATATCGTGCATATCGTATTGGCGCGTTTACCGGATGCACCTGCCGGCACCAAAGGTATTTCACTATTTATCGTGCCTAAATACAGTCTGGATGAAGCTGGAAATGTGGCTTCTCGCAATGGCGTGGTGTGTAGTGCGATTGAACACAAGATGGGTATTCATGGCAATG
Source organism: Acinetobacter sp. C15 (assembly GCF_013420645.1). NCBI lineage: Bacteria > Pseudomonadati > Pseudomonadota > Gammaproteobacteria > Moraxellales > Moraxellaceae > Acinetobacter > Acinetobacter sp. C15. The sequence continues at coordinate 5,442 of NZ_VOXR01000038.1, read as the reverse complement.
CGACTTGTGTACTGAATTTTGACAATGCCAAAGGCTTCCTGATCGGGCCTGAAAACCGCGGTTTGAATTGCATGTTTACTTTCATGAACTCTGCGCGTATCGGCACAGCGATTCAAGGTTTGGCTGCAGCTGAATCTTCTTATCAAGGCGCGTTGGCTTATGCCAAAGACCGTCTGGCGATGCGTTCACTTGAAGGTGCCAAAGAGCCAAACCTACCTGCGGATCCAATCATCGTGCATCCAGCGGTGCGTAATATGCTACTGACTCAAAAAGTATTTGCAGAAGGTTCACGTGCCTTGGCTTATTATCTGGCGACTTATGCTGATATTGCGGAAGCAACGGACAATCCTGAAGAGAAGAAAGCCGCAGAAGACCGTCTGGCATTATTAACCCCAATTGCTAAAGCATTAATGACCGAAACAGGTGTAGAAGCGGCCAAACATGGTATGCAGGTTTTTGGTGGACACGGCTATATTGCTGAACATGGCATGGAACAGATTGCCCGTGATGCACGTATTGCCAGTCTGTATGAAGGTACTACTGAAATTCAATCAATCGACTTGCTGGCGCGTAAAGTGCTGGGTTCAAAATTGGGTCTGCTCACTGCATTAACGGATGAGATTCAAGGCTTTGTGAAAGGACATCAGCAACATGCCCAGTTTAATCAGCAAGTGGCACAAGTGAGCCAGTTGACTGAGCAATGGCTAGAATTAACCAAAACGATTCAGGCGCAGGCACAACAGTCTGCCAATGAAATCGGTGCGGCATCTGTCGATTACCTATATTTCTCTGGTTATGTGGTGTCTTCGTATTTATGGCTGAAAATGGCGATTACGGCGCAGCAAAAAATTGAAGAGGGCAATACCGATCCGTTCTATGCAGCGAAGATCAAAACCGCACAATTCTTCTTTGCACGTATTCTGCCAAGAACTTCAACTCACGTTGCCAATATTCAGGTCGGTGGTGAGAGCCTGTTCCTGCTGACTCCTGAAGAGTTTAAATTCGATTAATCCTTTTACCCACGATCAATCTCTCGATCGTGGGTCTTTTTTTCTTACTACTTTTTTTATCCTGCACAAAACTCGATATCGATGTGTACTTTTTAGTATTGCATCGGCCATAAAACAACAAGATCAGGAGTCTATATGGATTTAGACACGATTACGCGACAATGTCCTTATGGTGATCAACAACTGACTTATCATGAAGTCGGACAGAAATCCTCATATCCCACCATCATTCTGATCCATGGTACGGGTGGAAATACGGACAAACATTTCAGCTATATTTTCCCCATGCTCGGTATCCATCAGCGGGTTTTATCGCTTGATTTGCATACTCCAGATAAAGCCGATCTGGCAGTGACTGATTTTAGTCAACAAGTTGAAGCACTGATCCAGCATGCAGTTGCAGAAGATGAAGCAATTACTGTGGTGGGTTATTCACTTGGTGCTGTGATTGCTGCACAAGTAGCCGCGAGTCTTAAACAGCGCGTGGCACGTTTGATTCTGTTAGCAGGTTGGGCAAAAACCAGTTCGGTGCAACAACTACGGACCACGATCTGGCAACAGCTATTTAACGATCAGTCTGCGGCTTTACCGCATTTTGTGAATTATTGCCTGTATAGCGATGATTATTTGTCAGCCCGTTCTGAAAAACAGGTGCTCGATCTGGCACGCTTTGTAAAACCTTCCCAAGATGCAGCCAAACAGCGTGAACTGAATTATCACATTGATATCACCGCCATTTTACCGGACATCTCTGCTGAGACCTTGATCGTGGCCTGCCGTGAAGACCGTATGGTGCCTTTAGCGCAAGCCAAATTACTCTTTGCTTCGATTCAGAATAGCCGTTATATCGAAATTTCTTCGGGACATGCGATTCATATTGAAGCGCCAGCAGAGGCGGTGCAACTGGTCAATCAGTTTAGCCAGCATCCAGAACAATATCCGTCGAATCAAAAAATCCAGCCCATGATGCCTTAAAAAAGGAGAAAAATAATGCAAGCTCAAGGACAGCGCAGCAAGATTTTAATTGTAGGCAGCGGTTTTGGTGGCCTAGGAATGGCGATCCGTCTTAAACAGCAGGGCATTCACGATTTTAAAATCATTGAACGTGCAGCAGAAGTAGGTGGCACATGGCGGGATAATACTTATCCCGGAGTCGCCTGTGATGTACCGTCACATTTATATTCTTTCTCGTTTATTAAAAATCCCAACTGGTCACGTGTCTTTCCGCAAGGGGCAGAAATTCAGCGCTATTTGATTCAATGCTGTGATCAGGAAAATATCCGGCCACATATTGATTTTCAGACACAACTGGAAAAAGCCAGCTGGAATACCGAAAAACGTAGCTGGAATATTCAGACCTCTAAAGGTGTTTATGAAGCGGAATTTTTAATTACCGCTACTGGGCATCTGGCAGATGAACATCTCCCGCAAATTCCGGGACTAGAAGAATTCCAAGGTCAGGTGATGCATTCTGCACGCTGGAATCACGAAGTTAATCTGGATAATCAGCGCGTCGTTGTCGTAGGTTCAGGGGCTTCTGCTATTCAGCTTGTACCGGAAATTGCCAAAACAGCAAAAAGTCTGACCGTATTGCAACGCAGTGCACCGTATATTTTGCCGCGACCAGACCGACCTTATTCTGAGTCAGAAAAACAGCTCTTCCGCAAAGATCCGGACAGCATGTCAGCGTTAAGACATTCCTTGTTCTGGGGTAATGAATACAATTTTGCCCAGCGCCGTAATCTGAAAAGCCAGATCGAGCGGGTCAAGAAAAATTGTCTACAATTTTTAAAACATCAGATTTCAGATCCTGAATTACAGCAGAAACTCACACCGAATTATGAACCGGGCTGCAAGCGTTTATTGCTGTCCAATGATTATTATCCGACTTTTCTAAAACCGAATATTACGCTCGAAGATTCGGCTTTGGCTGAAATTACGAAAGACGGTGTAATCAGTAAGTCCGGCAATGAATTCCCTGCAGATATCATCGTATTCGCCACCGGGTTTGAAGCGGCACGTCCACCCTATGCGGCAAAGGTGGTAGGTAAACAGGGTTTAAGCCTGGAGCAGCAATGGTCTGGTGGTATGCAGGGTTATCAATCTACGACAGTGCATAATTTTCCAAACCTGTTTATTCTGAATGGTCCAAATACCGGAAGTGGGCATAACTCAGCGCTTTATTTCTTGGAGACCCAGTTTGATTTGGTACTGGACGCCTTGCAGTTTTTTGAACAGGAACAGATTCAGGTCTTTGAAGCTGATCAAGATGCTGAAAATGCCTATATGCAGGAGTTACAGCAGCTTTCCCAAGGCAGTGTCTGGTTATCAGAAAGCTGTAAAAGCTGGTATCTGGACCCGCTGAGTCGCAAGCTGACTTTGGTCTGGCCAGATTATGCGCATTCATTCAGAGACAAAAACCAGCATTTTATTCGCAGCGGTTATCACTACCAGTACATCGAAGCAATGCAGCAGAAAGTGGTGTAAAGATCAATCAGGAATAATCGGAACTTCAGAGTTTCAACATACAAAATAGAATCAAATTAAAAGAAAGGAGTGTTGTCATGAACAGCCAGCCATGGATGGAAGAATATAAAAAATGGAACGTCAATCCGGAATTTACCCGGCCTGACCCTGATAAAACTTTGAGCACGACAATTGCTGAGAATCTACTTAAGTTCAAAGATAAGACTGCTTTCTTTTATCTGGATCGAAAGTTCAGCTATCAGGAGATTGATGTTTATAGCCAGAAGCTGGCTACTTACCTACAGAATCTAGGCTTGGCGTCCGGTAGCCGAATCGCGGTGATGTTACCGAATATTATTCAATATCCAATTGCGACTTTTGCGATTATTCGTGCGGGTTATATTCTGGTCAATGTAAACCCGATGTATACCCAACGCGAGCTGTATCATCAAGTACAGGATTCAGGGGCAGAGGCCTTGATTATTCTGGGTTCAACTTTGGAGCAATTGAATCAATTAGATGAATGTCCTGCGCTGAAATATGTGATTTCTACCCATCCACTTGATTTCATTCAGGATCAGCCGATATCAATTTATAGCCAAACGGCGCAATATCCAGAAAAACAGTTTTCTGACTTTAAGCAGGCCATTGACCAGGTACAGGTGATTGATTTTGAAGCCCCTGTACAGCAGCAGGAAGATACCGTTATTCTGCAATATACCGGTGGAACTACAGGGGTTTCCAAAGGGGCTGAGCTCAGTCATCGCAATATCTTATTTAATATCGCCCAGAACAGTACGGTGTTTATCAGTCATTTTGGGGACCGCTATGCGACTGAAGATGAATATGTGTTTTGTGCCTTGCCGCTGTATCACATTTATGGTTTTACCATCTGCCTGTTCAGTTATGGTCTGAGTCGCGGTTTTGCCAATGTCCTGATTCCAAATCCAAGAGATCTGGATGCACTGGTAGATCAATATCATAAGCATCCTCCGACGGTGTTTCCGGGCGTGAATACCATGTTTAATGCATTGGCTCATCATCCACGTTTCCGCGAGCTGGATCACTCACGCCTAAAAACCACGACAGGCGGCGGTGCATCTGTTTTAAAAAACACGGCAGAATTATGGTGCGAAGTCACAGGCTGTCATATCTATGAAGGCTACGGTCTTTCTGAAACCTCACCAACGGCAACATTTAACCCGCCTTTAAGCAAGCGCTTTAGCGGTAGTATTGGCTTGCCATTGGCAGGCACAGAAATTCAGATTCTGGATGATGAAGGAAAACCTGTAGCACTTCATCAGGCTGGAGAAATTGCTATTCGCGGCCCTCAGGTGATGAAAGGTTACTGGAAGCAACCGGAAGCAACAGCACAGGTATTTACCAAAGATGGTTTCTTCCTGACAGGTGATATCGGCTGTATGGATGAGAAGGGTTATATCACCATTCTGGACCGTAAAAAGGACATGATTCTGGTCTCGGGCTTTAATGTCTATCCAAATGAGTTGGAAGGCGTTTTATCCAAACATCCGAAAATTCTGGAATGTGCCGTCATTGGAGTGGATGATGAAAAATCTGGACAAGTTCCGAAAGCCTTTATTGTAAAACAGGATACCAGTCTGACCGAGAATGAAGTTATGACCTATCTGAGACTACAACTGACCAGTTATAAGCTACCAAAATATATTGAATTTGTGTCTGGATTGCCGAAATCCGCAGTTGGCAAAATTCTACGCCGTGAGTTGCCTAAAACCGTGCAGCCGGATGCCAAAGCCTGCTGAGAAATGACATAGTCAAAATAAAAAAGGAATCTTTCGATCACTGCTGTCCCATAGTTTACTTTAAATAAAAAAACCTGAGTCCTAACAGTTAAAATATGAGTGCAAACAAACACTTTAACGACCAGGATTCAGGTTTTGTCACATCAGAATACCGTATTTCATGAGCTAATTAAACCTGTTGTGCG
>NZ_VOXR01000037.1:0-22537 GCF_013420645.1 Acinetobacter sp. C15 | reverse complement strand
GTGATGGGAGAGCATGTTCAAGAGTGGATTCTAAATGTTCAGATAAAGACATAAAAAAATGAGCGTATTTACATACACTCATTTTTACTACATTTTACTAAAATTTGCTTAACTGACTGGCATTACCCTTCCGGGAGCTTTTTTATTATTCATTTTACTAATATTTGAAATTAGAAATTTCAAATTAAAAATAGCTTAAATGACTGTTTCTGTCAGATTAAAAGTTTAACTTTCCACTAAAATACTCAGGATTCTGATTTCTCTCCCTGTTATTGTCTATGTCTATTATTGCTGCAAAAGCCGACCGGTCGAATCGCTCGATCTGGGTCGCGCTGGTGTTATTGTTTATTGGCTGTATTGGCGCCTATCAGGTGGTGGGCATTAACCAGGCACTATTATTCCTGATTGGTGGTGCACTGGGGATGACCCTGTACCATGCTTCTTTTGGTTTTACCTCAAGCTGGCGGGTGTTTATCAAGCAAGGTCGTGGTCGCGGTCTGCGTGCACAAATGATCATGCTTGGTCTGGCAGTACTGCTGTTTTTCCCAGCCTTAGGTGCAGGTGAACTGTTTGGCAATCCGGTCAATGGTTTTGTTAGCCCAGTGTCAATGTCGGTGATGATTGGTGCCTTTATTTTTGGTATTGGCATGCAGCTCGGCGGCGGCTGTGCTTCTGGTACGCTGTATACCGTGGGTGGTGGTAGCGCACGCATGCTGGTAACACTGGTATTCTTCTGCTTAGGCTCACTGATTGCCACCACGCATTTAGACTGGTGGTTTAACCTGCCGCATCTGGCACCTATTTCACTGGTCACCAGCTTAGGTGTGATGCCGGCGTTATTGCTGAACTTTGTGCTGTTTGCCCTGATTGCCTTGGTTACCGTATGGTATGAAAAGAAACGTCATGGCAGTCTGGAGGTTGAACCGGCTGCACAGCATCAGGACTGGAAACGCTTCTTACGTGGCCCGTGGCCGTTGGTATGGGGCGGTATCATCCTGACCTTGCTGAACTTTGCTACTCTTGCATTGGCTGGACGTCCTTGGGGCGTAACCTCTGCGCTGGCCGTCTGGGCCGCCAAATCGGCCAGTTTTGTGGGTGTTGATGTAGCCTCCTGGAGCTACTGGCAGCAACCAGCCAATGCCAAAGCACTGACAGAGTCGTTATGGTTTGATATTACCTCGATGATGAACTTCGGGATTATGCTCGGCGCCCTGCTGGCAGCCAGTCTGGCCGGTAAATTCGCACCGAACTTTAATATTCCAAAACGCTCGCTGATGGCAGCGATTGTTGGCGGTTTGCTGTTAGGTTATGGCGCACGCCTGGCTTATGGCTGTAATATTGGCGCCTATTTCAGTGGTATTGCCTCTGGCAGTTTACATGGCTGGCTGTGGCTGGTATTTGCCTTTATTGGCAATGGCATTGGGGTCAAACTGCGTCCATTCTTCTTCCCGGAAGAACGCCCACAACCGGAAAAGCTGACCGGCTGTTAATTCCTGACTCGCTGTTAAAAAAGCCCCAAAAGTTGGGGCTTTTTGCATCTCTGGGTTAAGATAGCCGCATACAATAAGAAATCAGGCGGGCTATGAGTTATTCACATCATCATGAAAAACATTATATTTTAAGAACGGGCTGGTTACGTGCTGCGGTGTTGGGGGCCAATGATGGGATTATCTCGGTGACCAGTCTGGTGATCGGGATGGCGGCCAGTGGTGCTTCCAGCCAGACCCTGCTGATTACCTGTATTGCCGGCCTGATTTCAGGCGCTAGTTCCATGGCTGCCGGCGAATATATTTCGGTCAAATCCCAGGAAGATATCGAGCAGGCTGATCTGCACATGGAATCCAGAGAACTGCGTAAAAACCCCGATCTGGAACTAAAAGAACTGACCCATATTTATACCTTGCGCGGCCTGACGCCTGAGCTAGCGCATGAAGTGGCGGTACAGCTGACCGCCAAAGATGCCCTAGCCGCCCACGCCCGCGATGAAATCGGCATTCATGAAAATACTGCCGCCAATGCGGTACAGGCGGCGGCATCCTCGGCGATTGCATTTTCTTTAGGGGCGCTGTTGCCTTTACTGACCATTGTCTTTAGTCCGGTGGAATATCTGGACCGAAGCATTGTGATTGTAGGTGTCTTATCGCTGGCCTTACTCGGTGCCCTGTCCAGCTATTTTGCCGGCACCTCCATGCTCAGAGGCAGCTTGCGGGTCACGGTCTGGGGCGTGGTGGCCATGCTATTCGCACACTGGATTGGCTCGTTGTTCCATGTCACACCTTTATAAAAAAACCGCCCAGCAAATCGGGCGGTTTTTTTACCTTAGGGCTGTGTTTACTGTAAAGCCGCTTTCAGGTTACAGCCATAATTCATGGTTTGCTGCACCTGACGATAGCTAGTATAGCGGTTTAAAATAAAATCATAAAAATTGTCGGCATTGGCAAAATTCTGCTTTAAATTTTCCTGTTGAGCCTGGGGCAGCTGGATCTGATCAAGCAGTTCCAGATTATAATGTCCGAGACGATACATCTCGGCAAAATAGCCATTCATCATATCGCAATAGCCGGCTTTGGTCGGCTTTAAGGCGGTACTGCTGACCAGATGCTGGTTCAAGGTCATCAGATTATCGGCATCTAAAGGAAACTGCTGGGCAAAGGCAATACTTTCCAGCTGCTTAAACTGCTGAAAATCGGCTTCCAGTTGACGGTTTAAGGCACTAAAGCGCTGCTGTAGCTGCTCTGCACTGGCCACCTGGTACTGTTCAGGCTGGACCTGTACCTGCTCTGCCTCATGTGGTCCACATGCTGTCAAACCTGTTATTGTGAGCAAAACAGCCCCTACATACCCCTTCATGCCTTTACCTTTTCCACGATACAACCCGGGCATTATACTGATGAAACCGGCCGGGATGAAAGTTAGAGCGACTTTTCATTCATATAGCGCCAGTAACGTTTCGGTACATACTGAATATGCAGCTTCATGTTCTGCCGTGCCTGAATATTGACGCTGTGAAAATAATCTTTCCACAGCTGGTCATATAAAAATTCTTCAGCATCCAGCTCGATACTAAAGGCCTGACTGTGGCCACTGCCCAGCTGGAGATCCAGCTGCCGGGCATTCATCTGAACCTGATGCACATCATCCAGATCATAATAAATGCCGTAATCACGCTGTTCGTCATAAATCAGCCAGCGCTGATCTTGGTAACGCGCCTTAAAATGCCGCTCGATCAGCGGTAATACATTAAAATCTGGCCGCACCAGACTTAAGAACAGACCATCCTGACATTTTTTAAAGCGTACAAAAGCTTCCATGCGATGTTTTTCCCGGCCCACCTGCTTGGCCCACTGTGTCATGCCCAACACCGCCGGATGGCCATAATTACCATCCACCGCATGGCCGTGTTGAAAAACATAAATGCAAAAATCAAACAGATGCTGAAAGGCCTGTTCCTGCTCCGACAAAAAGCACAGATAAAACTGACGCAAGCTGCCGGGCTGGATTTTCTGTTTCAAGCCCTGCCAGACCCGCTGTCCCTGCTCATCCTGTGAAGACACGACAATAAACTCATCAAACAGGCCATGCTGGGACTGCGGATTGGCGGTAATGTGTACATCAAACTCTTGAAAGCGAAATGCCCGAAACACACAGCAAAGCAAGCCGGTGAGCGTGCCATCAAAGCAGTAGGTGGCCATTAAAAAGCAAAGCCCAGTTGTGGCGAGAGCTGCTGCTGATATTTGGATTGCCCCGACTGTAAAATCTGCTGGCGAATCTGCTGCGCTGGCGGCTCTTTTTTAAATTTCGGGCTGTCGGCACAGCGAATAAAATGCTGGGCACGGTTATAGGCCACGCCCATGCGTTTTAGCTGATCTATATGAATGTGCCCAAACCGGCGCGCCTGCACAATTTTCTGCGCCGAACGCACGCCTATACCCGGCACCCGTAAAATCAACTGGTAGTCGGCACGGTTGATATCTACCGGAAAAGCCTCTGGATGACGCAGTGCCCAGCCCAATTTCGGGTCGACATCCAGGTCTAAATTGGGATGTTGATCATCCACCAGTTCATGCGCAGCAAAACCATAAAAACGCATTAACCAGTCACTTTGATAGAGCCGGTTTTCACGCAGCAACGGCGGCGCTGAACCGACAGCGGGCAAGGCCTTTTCCTGTGTATTAATTGGAATATAACCAGAAAAATAAACCCGTTTTAGCTTGAATTCTTTGTAGTGCCGATCGGCCATCATAATAATGTCTTGGTCGGTTTCATTATGTGCACCCACCACCATCTGCGTGGTTTGTCCGGCCGGAACAAACTTCGGTACCGATTTGATGATTTTCGATTCATCTTTCAGTTGAATCAGGCGATCGCGGACAATACCCAAATCCTTCTGCACTTCGGCATGACTTTTTTCCGGGGCAAACTGCTGTAGTCCGGCTTCGGTCGGCATTTCCAGATTAATACTCATCCGGTCAACATATAAACCGGCTTCGGTAATAATTTCCTGAGATGCGCCCGGGATGGTTTTTAAATGAATATATCCATTAAAGTTTTCTTCCAGCCGCAGCTTTTTCACCACCTGTAGCATTCGTTCCATGGTGTAATCGGCCGATTTAAAAATACCGGAACTTAAAAACAGCCCTTCAATATAATTGCGCCGGTAAAAATTTATGATCAGATCGACCACTTCCTGTACGGTAAAGGCTGCGCGTTTCACATCATTGGAACGCCGCGACACGCAATAGGCACAGTCATAAATGCAAACATTGGAGAACAGGATTTTAAGCAGCGAAACACAGCGCCCATCTTCGGTATAGCTGTGACAGATGCCATTACCGGTATTGCCCAGCCCTTGGTCTTTATTTTTGCGCCGACTGCCACTCGATGAGCAGGACACATCATATTTGGCAGCATCGGCTAAAATTTGCAGTTTTTCACGGATACGTTCAGACATGCGTTTCAGCAGAAATCAGGAGATAAGCTGATTATAAAAAAGCGAAAATGTTGCGCCTAGCAAGCCGATGCGTTAGCACGACCCAGCTTGTCGCAACGAATGTAACTACTGTGTAAAAACCGACAGATTATTTAAAAAATAAATAATGATTATGATTTGCTAATTTTGTTCAGCTTGGGCAAAGTGTAGGAAGAATAAGGAGAAATCGCATGTCTATATTGGAACAGCTCGGCATTAAACATCCTATTTTTTTAGCGCCGATGGCCGGTGTTTCGACACCTGAACTGGCTGCCGAAGTTTCCAACCAGGGCGGCTTGGGTTCACTGGGTTTAGGGGCCAGTTCAGTGGCGTCTGCCCGAGAACAGATTTTAAAAACCCAGGACCTGACCGACTGCCCTTTTCAGGTCAATTTCTTCTGTCATCAACCCGAGCCGCTGGATGAAGCTGCTGCTCAGGTCTGGCTGGATTATTTAAGTCCGCATTTTGTCCATTATGGCGTAGCGCTGCCGATCCAGCTCAAAAATCTGTATCCTAGTTTTTTAAGCAATGATGATTATCTGAATCTGGTGCTGGAAACCCGTCCTCAGGCGGTGAGTTTTCATTTTGGTATTCCGCACGCGCATCAGATTCAGGCGCTAAAACAGGCCGGGATTATCACCATGGTCTCTGCCACCAATCTGGCCGAAGCACAAGCCATTGAAGCGGCGGGTATTGATATTATTATTGCCCAAGGCGTAGAGGCTGGCGGTCATCGTGGCCTGTTTAATGCCGCTATTGATGGCGGTATCCGCACGGTAGATTTAGTGACTTTACTGACCCAGCACTGTCAGATTCCGGTGGTTGCGGCTGGTGGAATTATGAATGGTCAACATGCACAACGTGTCATGAACCTTGGCGCAGTCGCGGTACAGCTCGGGACCGCCTTTGTGCAATGTAAATCTTCCAATGCCAATGAGGCGTATCGCAAGGCTTTATTTAGCCAGAGCTGTACCCAAATTACCGATTCAATTTCCGGCCGTCCGGCACGTGGTCTGGTCAATCAGTGGCACCGTCTGGTGGATACGCCAAACCGTCCGCCGGTACCGACCTATCCCTATACCTATGATATTGGCAAGCAGTTACATGCCGCAGCCAGCCAGCAAGGCGAACAGGGATTTGGCGCATTCTGGGCCGGTGCCAACGTGGGCCTGATTCGTGACATGGAAGCCGGTGATTTAATTAATCAACTGGTGCTGGAAATGACCAGTCACTAAGCGAGAACTATAAAAAACATCTCCGCGGAGATGTTTTTTATTGGCCTGATAGTGTCTTGAATGCTTTAACGGGTGACACGTTGCCAGGCATCTTTGGCTGCAAATTTTGCTTCTTCCCAGTTCAGACGGGAATCGCCTTTCATCTGTTCCCATTTGGTGCGCAGTTCTGGCTCGGCCCGGTCAAAATCGACATTTTGTTCATATAAAGGCCGGTTTTCATAGCCCAGACGATAGGCGCCGCGATAATCACGATCATAGTCGACATCGGCATAGACACTGCGGGTTTCATTATAATATGGACGGTTCTGGTACTGATCACGCCAGTACACATCTTCTGCAGTCGGATCAATCGCATCGGCAATTTCATTACCGGCCAATCCACCGACCACACCACCGGCAATACCGCCCACTACGGCACCGACCGGTCCAGCTGCAGCACCCACGGCCGCACCGGTTGCCGCGCCCCCTAATACACCGACACTGGTGCCAACAGGATGATCGCCTGCTTCATTCATATCCGGGACACGATTGGTGTCCAAATCTGGACGTGCATTGACATCGGTCGGGTCGACATTTAAACCCTGGCTTCGTTCTTGTGGTAATTCTGTTGAGGTCTTATGGCTAAATTCAGTCACAGGACGATTAGTATTGGTCATGTTGAAACTCCCTGGATCATTGTTATTAACAAGACTGGAATATCATCTTGCCAAGTGAAGACTTACCTAGCATAGAGCAAGCCAAGCCCTGCAATGTCCAAGTCCTGTCCGTGTTCAGTGAGCGTATGTTGCCCTGTGTTCAGGTCTGTAGAGATTGTAAACGGTTGACATCCTCACCCACCTGAAAGGAGGGTGATTCCTACTGCTAGACGCTTATGCCCAAGCGCAAGTATGTTCTTGGCGGAGTTTAAATCGCGTTGATTTACACTTCCGCATTCACATTCCCATACTCTTATTCGCAAATCTATCTTTCGGACTGCTTGCGGTGATTGCACCGCAGCTCGAACAGGTTTGGGTTGTGAATCTCTCGTTGACTTCCTCAAACATGACCCCTGCGTTCTCGCATTTATACTTGAGCATGGTTTTGAGTGCTAAAAATCCTGTATCTAAAACAGATTTCGCCATTTTAGTTTTTACAAGTTTGTTCGCACTTAGATCACCAACGACAATCAGTGCATTGTCTTTCACCAGCTGGGTGCTAGCCTTGTGCAAATGGTCTTTACGACAGTTTGCAATTTTGGCGTGTAATGCACGGACACGCTTTTTATTTCTCGCTCTCTGAGCAATCCCTAATTTCTGTTCATATTGATGGTAGAACTTGGGATTGGAAATGATCGTACCATCTGAACAAGTAGCAATATCTTTTAAGCCTAGATCAATGCCCACGGCTTTTGTGGCGGTAGGTTTGTCTTGTTTGGGTGAATCAACCACTAAGCAGACATACCAACGTCCTCGACTATCCTCTACAAATGAGCCTGTTTTAATGCTGTATTTCGATAGTCCGTAACTATCCCATAGCTTGAATTGATGCTTGCCATACTGAACGTATCCATCGGCATATTTAATAGCGACCTTTTTAAAGGGTATCCAACCTAGTGATCTTCTTGCTGATTTCTTATTACTGACACGCCATCTCAATTTTGATTTTTTGAACTGTTTTCTGCGAGTGACCAATTCTTCTGTTACAGCCTGAATGGTTTGGCTATGAAGATTACATTCCTTTGATGCGCCTTTCGTGTATTTAGCAATATCGTATGCTGAAAAGAATTGTTGTTTGCGCTGTAGGTGTTTGAAACACAAATCATTGACATAGTTCCAGACAAAATTAACTTCAGATGCCAATTGGTCTAGCACCTTTGTGTGACTGTCTTTTATACGTAATTTAAGTGTTTTCATGGGCTTATATTAGGCTTGAAATATTGTTTTTTAGCAATTAAACGACATTTCATGTCGTGTCGCTTATATCTCTGACCTGAAAGACAGAGGTTTACGCTCCATTTGATAAAGTCGGGGATAAAAAATGGCGCTCTAAAGCGCCATAATTATGATAGATATTTAATTATTTAGTTTCTAACAGATTCACCTGTTCAATCTGGACATCACTCATGATGTTGCCATGTTCTAACAGTTGATTAAAATAGTTTTCCACCACCTGATACTGCTCGGCCGTGCTTTCCACACGGTACATATTCTGGCGGAATTCATTGCTAGAACGCAGTCCTTTGGTGTACCAGGCAATATGTTTACGTGAAATACGGCAGCCTGAATATTCTCCATAAAAGCTATAAAGTTCAGATAAATGCCCAAGCAATACCTGTTTGACTTCTTCAATACTCGGTGCAGCCAAATGTTCACCGGTCGTCAGATAATGGGCAATTTCACGGAAAATCCAGGGACGGCCTTGTGCCGCACGGCCAATCATAATCGCATCTGCACCGGTATAATCCAGCACCATTTTAGCTTTTTCCGGACTGTCGATGTCGCCATTGGCAATGAGGGGAATATTCAGCTCGGCCTTAACCTGCTTGATTAACTCATAACGCGCCGTGTTCAGGTACATATCTTCGCGGGTACGACCATGCAGGGCCAGCGCTGCAATACCGGCCTGCTCCGCACGCTTGGCCACACGCAGAATATTTTCCTGACCGTTTAAAAAACCGAGCCGGGTTTTTAAGGTTACCGGCACATCGACTGCTTCTACAACTGCATCTAAAATCCGGGCAACCAGATCTTCATCTTGCAGCAACGCCGAACCGGCCAGCTTATTACATACTTTTTTGGCAGGACAGCCCATATTGATATCGACAATCTGTGCACCATTGGCCACCTGATAACGCGCAGCTTCAGCCAGATCAGCCGGATCGGAGCCGGCAATTTGTGCAGAAATCGGCGCGATTTCGCCATCAAAATTGGCCCGATACAGACTTTTTTTGCTCATGCGCAAAGTCTTGTCCGAGGTCATCATTTCACTGACTGCATGGCCTGCGCCAAAATATTTGCACAGCGTTCTAAACGGCCGATCAGTGACGCCTGCCATTGGTGCCACCCACAGCTTTCGCTCAATAGGACGATCAAACAGTTCTTGAATGACAGGATGTGAACTCAATGTAGGAACCTCGGGAAACAGAAAATGCGCAGCTTATCCTGACCTGGGAGAAAACTGGATACGGCGCTGAAAACCGGGCTAGTTTAAAGCCTTCTGACTAAAATTTCTATGCATCTGTACCGACCACAGCACATCTGTTTTTAGCAGATGCTAAAAAACAAAAGCCCATCAGAAGATGAGCTTTTTGCAGCGAAACCGGCAATTAGATTGCAGTAATACCGCTGGCCTGGTCGCCTTTTTTACCCGCTACGATGGTAAATTCAACGCGCTGGCCTTCATGTAAAGTTTTGAAGCCCTGGTTGGTAATTTCGCTGTAATGAGCAAAAACGTCCTGACCTGAATCTGCCTGAATAAAACCAAAACCTTTAGTTTCATTAAACCATTTCACAGTACCAGTAACTGTATTTGACATAAGATAATCCTGTATTAAAAAACTTTTAAATTGGTCATAGATAAACCAATAATTAACTGGAAAATGACTTTGAAACTAAAAATCTGATACTACGAAGGATATTAAAAAACGACGGAGGGAAAAGATTTGCTGAAACAATAGTAATTCTTCTAGTTAAGGACCACTATACAGACTTCTGTTCTGAATGCAATAAAAATAAATTAATTCAATTTATATAACTGATTTAAAGCAATATAAAAACTTTTACCATCCAGGTTAAATTCTACCTGCTGTCCGGACTGAAGCTCAATCATTTTACCGACTTCCACCCAGATAAAACCCTGGCTCGAGCGCTGCTTCTTTTTCAGCGGCATTACTTTTACAAAAATTTCCTGACCATTGACTGCAGTGGCCAACTGCCAATTTTCTACATTATTCAACATAACTGACTCATTATATGAGCTTAGGTGATCATTTAAGAAAGCTGTTCAATTTTATTAAAATTTCATCTTTCAAAAATCGGATAAAAACACAATCAAATTTGATTATTTTAAACTTTTCACTGTCCCAATTCTCACAATTATGGACAAATATTCAATCACTATAAGCATTAAAAGTTGGATGCGGGGGCCGGATTTGAACCAACGACCTTCGGGTTATGAGCCCGACGAGCTACCAGACTGCTCCACCCCGCAAAGGAGAGTTAGCTTTATACGCTCTATATTTGCTAAACACAAGGTTTATTTAAAATACACACTAAAATAACCACGGTTCTACGCTAAAATAATTCCCTTTATTTTGATTAGAAAATTTTGCAATCATTAAAAAATAACAGATAATATTTTAAAAAATAATTCAGATGATTTTATACAGCATCTCCCTTATTTATTTAAATATTTTCTTAAAATAACAGAAGATCATCAAATTAAAATCAGTGCTTTATTTTGAAATAGAACTCAGTATCTAACCCTACAATATCCGCTTTTTGAGCCACTCAATTCTCTGGCATCTTGCAGATAAAAATTGACAGTGCAACGTAGGCCGTATACATATATATTCACACCTGTATAGCCGAATTTCTGTATACTTCATCTGCCCTGTAGGCTGACCCGTCTGGACCGAGTTTTCCTGTTTATGAAACACATCTTCCTGTCATCTGTAATCAAACCTTTAAGCCTGATTGCGTTATCTTTAAGTTTAGCTGCCTGTGGCGACAGCGCCTGGTGGAATAAAGGCGATGAGCCAAGTCTAGATGCAGATCAGATCAAACGACTAATTCCTTCCCGCGTGAAAGATCGTGATTCATGGGCCAAAGATATTTACGATATTAGTGAACAATTGGGTATTCCGCAGACCAAGGAAAATATGTGTACCATTGTCGCCGTGGTCGATCAGGAATCCAACTTTGTTGCCGATCCACAGGTCTATGGTTTAGGTGAAAAAGCAGTTAAAGAAGTCCAAGAACGTTTAGACGAGAAGTTTAAAGATAAACTCGGTGAAGCCATTGGAGGCACCATTGTCGGCTATTTTCAGGATGTACTGAAAAACCATCCAAGCCCGGAAGATAACTATTTAAGCCAGATGCGCCGGGTCAAAACCGAACGGGAACTGGATGAGCTTTATCGTGAAATTTTTGACTATATGGCCAAGCATTATCATGTGTCGGCCCTGACCGGCGCCGCCAAGCTGTTTGGTCAAAATATCGGAGAAAAGCTGAATCCGATTACCACCTTAGGTTCGATGCAGGTGCATATCAGTTATGCCAAGGAACATAAACGCCAAGGCGGCAATATTGCAGAATTACGTACCGATTTATACAGCCAATATGGTGGCCTGTATTATGGTATTCACCGTCTGATGATGTATCCGGCTGATTATGATAAACCGCTATATCGCTTTGCCGATTATAACTCGGGTATGTATTCCAGCCGTAATGCCGCTTTTCAGAGCATGCTGAATGATTTAACCGAAGCCGAATTATCTCTAGATGGTGATTTACTGCTCTATAGCAAAGATGGCGGTGTTCGCAGTGCCAAGAGTCAATCTGAACGCGAGCTGATTAGTGTTTTTGCCAAACATAATATTGTGCTCACCCCACGCCAGATCCGCTCCGATCTGAAAAAAGAAAAAGAGCAGGATTTTGAAGATACCGCCTCGTATCACGCCTTATTAAAACTGTATCAGGAACAAACTGGCAAAGCACCATTTTATGCGATGATGCCAGAGGTGGTAATTTCCGGGCCAAAACTCAGCCGTGATTATAATACCAACTGGTTTGCTACTCGGGTCAACGGGCGATATACCACATGCATGCAAAAAGCCAAAAATATAAAAATCTAGCCTTATTCGATTTTGATGGAACCCTGTATGAGCATGATAGTTTTACCGGGTTCATTTTTTATGCCTTGAGAAAACGGCATATTGTAAAACGCGGCCTGCAAATTTTGCCGTGGATTCAGGCGTATTATTTAAAGCTCTATCCAGCCCATCGCATGCGCCCAAAACTCTATGCCAGCATGTTTAAAAATAGTGATGCAGAGGAAATTCTGCAATTGGCTCAGGAGTATGCTGTAACCTTGATAGCTAAACTTGATCCTGCTTTATTCAATCAATTCAAACAACATCAACAACTTGGCCATGATGTCGTTCTTGTTTCTGCATCTGTAGATTTATATTTAAAACCAGTCTGTCGCTATTTAAATATTGATTTAATCTGTAGCGAAGTAGAAATCAAAGCTGGGAAAATGACCGGATTCTATCAAACCGCAGACTGTAGTAATGAGCAAAAGAAAATCAGGATTTTAGAGAAATATAATCTGGACGATTATGCTGAAATTTATGCTTATGGTAATAGTGATGAAGATGAGGAAATGCTGAGATTAGCAACTTATTCCTATATGGTCGGAACGGATCAACAATTACCTGAAATTATTGATTGTAGAAAATTGGCTTAGATTAAAGTCACACAAAAAATATGGGGGAAAAGTAACTCGATTAGCTGAAAGAACACCTCTAAAGCTAAGGCGATTATCTCTACCAGATAGAATCCGCTCTAAAAATTGTCCTAGAAAGTCACTGGGCTGGGTATACACCCAGTGAAGTTGTCTCTGATTTTTATACTGTTGTACTTGTCGCTTGAATCCGCCAAGTTCTACCAATAAAATTTCACATATAACGCAAACTTGATAATGTCATGACTTTTTGAGCAGGCGTAGGACTCCCAGTAGTTTTCCGACTATTTAGTGTTATGCTAACAAAACTATAATTTTTATTAAGTATAACTATACTTGAGAATCTAAGGTATGGAATTAAATCCACTTATACATACAAACATTACCAATAAAAAACCACTTCAAAAGAAGTGGTTCTTAGTCCCAAGAAAGACTATTTCTTGAATGGGAAAGCATACTTCACAATACGTTTAATCACACTGCCATACTGTTTAACCAGACTGGCATTGTTATAGTTTAGCCCGTATTTTTCACATACTGCTTGAACCTTTGGTGCCATCTGACGGTAACGGCGAGCTGGAACATCCGGGTACAAGTGATGTTCAATCTGATGGCTCAAGTGCCCTGTCAAGATATGGAATGCTTCAGAACCAGTCAGGTTAGAAGAACCACGGATCTGACGCATATACCAGTGACCACGGCTTTCATTTTGCAGTACCGATTTCGGAAACACCTCAACATCTTTGGTGAAGTGACCACAGAAAATAATACTGAAGGTCCAGATGTTACGAATCCCGTTGGCCACCAGGTTGCCAGTGAATACTGGTAACGCTGCAGGACCAGCAATCAGCGGGAAGAATACATAGTCTTTAAACAGCTGTTTAGAGATTTTACGCTGTAAAGGTTTCCACTCTTCTTTCAGCTCAGCCTTGGTTTTACGGCCCATCCACACTTTACCAAGTTCCAGGTTTTGAATCGCCACACCCCACTGGAACAGTAAACAGAATGGAATACTGTAAACCGGTTGTAGCAGATGACCCGGTTTCCAGCGTTGTTCTGGGAACAGACGTACCAGACCATAGCCGATATCATCATCCATACCTTTAATATTGGTATAGGTATGATGTTTGTAGTTATGGGTTTGACGCCAGTTTTCAGAGGTACCGACAATATCCCACTCATAGGTCTGACCGTTGAATTTTGGATCGTTCATCCAGTCATATTGACCGTGCATGACGTTATGGCCAAGTTCCATATTTTCCATGATTTTGGCAAAGCCGAGTAGACCAGTACCCAAAATCCAGGCTGGCGGGAACCAGCCAGCAAACAGGCAGGCACGACCCGCAATAGAAGCATAACGGATGGTTGAGTATACACGGCGGATGTATTTGGCATCTTTTTCGCCTAAATCATCCAGCACTTCCTGCTTGATGGCGTCTAATTCACGCGCCAATTCATCCAGTTCTAATTGGGTTAATTCGCGGTTTTTAGGATTTTTAAAATATTCAAATTTGACTGGCATATTCATAGTGAGTGTACCCGCTTATAAGTCAATAACTAAGTCTGTTTGTGCCGAATTCACGCAAAGCTTGAGCAAATTACCCGGTTCGGTGTTTTGCGCACCATTCACCAGATTTTTGGTCGAGCCTTCGACTTTGTTGCAGGCACATTTATTACAAATTCCCATACGGCAGCCATGCTTCGGTTGAATATTCTGCTGCTCCAGGCTGGTCAAAATAGATTGGCCTTTGGGAATGGTCACGGTTTTATTCGATTGGGTTAAGGTCACCTGCACAAAACCAGCTTCTTCATTGAGCATTGGGCTCATGCTAAAGGCTTCAGTTTTTAATTGTTGTGCATGCGCAAACAGTTCTTCTACCCGTGCAGCAAAACCCGATGGACCACAGGCATAGACTGCGCTCTGTTCAATCTGCTCAAGGGCTTGCAGATGGCTTTCATTCAGACGCTGTGCCGGTGTTTCCCCTGCCTGGGTATAAAACACGTCAAAGCGAAAGTGTGGATATTGTGTCGCCCATTGTTCAAACTGGGTTTTAAAAGCAACATCGGCAAAGGTTTTTACCCAGTACATCAGTTTAACCGGGGTCTGCTTTAATTGACCCGATTTGGCCAAAGCATCGACCAGGCTATACATTGGGGTAATACCACTACCGGCAGCCAGCAAAATGAGTGGCTGTGTCGCTTCAGGCAACAACATATCGCCATAAGGCTGGCCAAATTCCAGAATATCGCCCACATTGGCCTGATTGACCAACCAGCTGCTGACTTTACCCTGATCGACTTTTTTAACGGTTAACAGCACATGCTGAGTATCCAGTTGCGTCAGGCTGTAGGTACGCTCATAGCGAATTCCTTCAATGGTGACAAAGACCGGGTGATGTTGGCCCGCCTGTCCAAGCTGGAATTTCTGATTGAACTGCACCATCAGGCTGACCGTGTCCTGCGCGGTCTGCTGCTTTTGCACAATCTTGCCCAATGCCTGATTCACAGACCACAACGGATTGATTTTTTGTAACCAGAAGTTTGCCGAGTACGGATCAACAATCGCACTCGCAAGAGATTTGAGGGGAGATTTCGACTTTTCGATAACGTGCATAGCCTACACCACGCGATGAATTCTCAATTATTATACACATGTATATATATTTGTATATACGTTTGTATTGTTTCTATTCATTTCACAAGTTCACACACAACGGCTATACTACTGAAAAGCCTTTCAGCTCTGGACCCTATGACTCAGCCTGCCATGAAAATAAGTAATGATGTTCTTGCCCAAGATGTTCCCAACATCCGTGAACCCATGACGGTGCGTACGGTCGGCAGGAAAGCGACCATTACCAAGGAAGAGCTGTTTCAGGCTGCACTGAATCTGATCGGACCCCAAAAAAGTATTGCCTCTTTAAGCCTGCGTGAAGTCGCGCGCGAAGCCGGTATTGCACCGAATAGTTTTTATCGTCACTTTAAAGATATTGATGAGCTGGCCATTGCCCTGATTGACCGGGCCGGCCATGTGCTGCGTCAGATTCTGAATCAGGCACGTTTAAAAGCATCCAAACAGAACAGCATTATCCGCACCTCGGTTGAAGTCTTTATTGAACAGCTAGATGCTGATGAAGGTAATTTAAGTCTGCTGTTGCGTGAAGGCTATACCGGATCGACGTCTTATAAGCAGGCAGTGGAACGTCAGCTGAACTATTTCCAGCAGGAACTGAAAGATGACCTGATTCGTCTGGAGCGTTTGAATAACAGCAAACTGTCCCATCCGGAGATTGTTTCTTCAGCCATTACCCAGCTGGTGTTTAATATGGGTGCCAAAGTGATTGATATGCCCGCCAATGAACGTAAAATCATTGCCGAGCAAACCATGATCATGATCCGGATGCTGCTCGAAGGCGCACGCCATTTAGATGAAGCACAAATCCGTTAACTGGATTTTAAACTGCTTATTTAAAGTGTTGATCGAATCCGCTGCTGCACATCGCGTGCGCTCTGCTCAGGAGATTCCAGCGGGAACATATGCCCACCCGCTACAACACTAAACTCAATGCCATATATCTTTTTTAGTCCCTGCGGGAAACCTTGCTTATAAAAAGCACTCTGCTCTGCCGTGATTAAATGCACCGGTAAATTTGGGGCTTTACGCGGCCAACGCCACCACCAGCTTGGTACAGTTCTAAAAATATCTGCCTCGACCTGTTTTGGAATCTGTAAGCTGATGCCGGCCTCATCTTCTCTAAGACCATGCCGGATAAAATCCTGAAAACAGCGCTCATCAAACTGTTTAAACAAGGCATTGCCACGTAACTGCTGATAAGCCTGCTCACGGCTCGACCAGGCGTCTTTACGTTTCAGACTCAGCCCGGCCGGGGTTAAACGGTCAATCTGTTTTGAACCCAGCTTTTGCAATAACTCGAATATCGGCGCTGTTTTACCAAGCACAAAAGGCGGGTCCATTAAAATCAGCTGGCTAAATAAATCTGGCCGTTGATAAGATGCCATCAGCAACACCAGCGCGCCAAAAGAATGCCCCAAACCGACCACCGCCTGTTTTGGTGTTTGTAACTCGATATCGGCAATGACCTGCGCCACCAGTTTTTCCCATTTTGGCTCAACCGGATAGTCCGGATTCAGGCCAATGACCGGAATATATTTCAGCTCAATATCGGCATCAAAATAATCAAAAAAGGTCTGATAGCAAGGACTGGCGATGCCATTGGCATGGGCAAAATAAACAACAGTTTTGGTCATAAAGGTATTTGAAGCAGATAATCCATTTTGCAGGAGGTAATTTTAATTTTTGCTGCGATTCTCAAGATTAGCCAGGCTGGTTCAACACTCTACGCCTGACCAATATATTTATTTAGCCGACACCACCAGATTCTGGCTAGGCAAGAAAGTTGCACCGCAGGTGGTTTTATCACCAACAATCACCACGCCACGCCCTTTGACCTGGGTGGTTGGATCAGCCGCAATGGCCGCTACTGTAGTTTTACATTTTGGACAATAATGCTTCATGCCATTTAAATGCACGGCAATGCCATTAATAACAAATGAACTTTCACATTCAGCAACCACACCGCCATGTGAAGTTTTAGAGCCTAAAGTGACTAATGCTTTACCCATCGTTGTTATATCTTTTAAAAATTTGGCTCATCTTAGCATGAACATTTTACCGGACTCTAGTGCACTGATCGCCGGGCTGTTCATGTCCGGCAAATCAGTATTAAAAAAGCACCCTTCAAATTAGACTAAAAGTGTCCAACTTTCGGGGTGCAGTTCAGAAGGTGCTTTTCTAAAAATTACGACTGTTATGGTTTAACCACCACCATCACCTGAATCGCTTCCGGGGTAACCGCAATACCGTCAAGCAGGCTTAAACCTTCTTTTTGCAATTTCTGCAAACGGCTGATTTCATCTTCACGGATGCTTGGGTTAAATTGCTTCAGATACGTTAGACGGTCAATTTCATATTGCCATTTCGCGCCATACATCTCTTTGGCCTGCTCTTTTAAGCCCGGCAAGGCAGTTTTGGCAATGTCCAGCGCCTGTGCATAACGCTGCTCAATCACTTCACGGCGTGCTTTTACCACCTGACGGCAGCTATTGCCATCTAAATGATGTAAATACGGTTTTAAGATTTCAGGGGCAATTTTTTGCGACAGATCCTGACCTTTTTCACTCAGCAATACACGAATCAATTGCTGCGGCAAGCTTGATGGCAGGTTCAATGCTTTTGGTGCAATCACATCAACCTTGAACCACACTTCCAGCAGCACCGAACCTTGCGGTAATGCAGCTGACTTTAACACCGCCACATTGGTACTACCAAAGCTTTGGGTATTGATCATTTCCATCACGCTTTCGGTAAATGGATGTTCCAAAGTCAGATATTGTGCATCTTCGCGGATTTGAGCCTGATCACGATAGAAGGTCGCAGTCATGCCCTCTTCATCTAAAGTCAGACCTTGTACCTGCATCTGGTCTGTTGGCTTGATGATGACTGTGCCATTGCTTTGTTCATCAAAGTCGATGTTGGTTGAAGCCATAAAGCGCTTCATGAACATTGGCAAGGTAGTGTTGTCATCATAATCTTCCAGCGCCTGGACAATTTCCTGTGCCACCACCGGACGGCAAGAGTTGTATTCCAGCAGGCGGTCACGGCCTTCCTGCAATTCAGCTTCCAAAGCTTCGCGCTGTACGCTAACCGCTTCCAGCAATTCTTCAAACTGCTGGCCTTGATCTGCCAGTAAGCAGTCTTTTAATTCAACAATGAAGTTTTCCTGCAAAGTCTGCGCCGTTGGGGAAATATTGCTGAAAATATTCAACGCTTCGTTATACCAGCGGAACATGCGTTCTTGCGCCGTACCGAGTAAATACGGCACATGAATTTGAATCCGATTTTCCTGACCAATCCGGTCTAGACGGCCAATTCGCTGTTCCAGTACGTCCGGGTTCGCCGGTAAATCAAATAAAATTAAATCCGATGCAAACTGGAAGTTACGCCCTTCTGAACCAATTTCCGAACAGAGCAGGATTTGCGCACCATAGGAATCTTCTGCGAAATACGCCGCCGCCTGGTCACGTTCCAGCAGGCTCATACCTTCATGGAACATCGCAGTACGAATACCGGCGTGTAAACGCAGTGCATTTTCTAGCGCTTCCACCACCGGACCACTACGTGCAATCAGTAGCACTTTTTTGTGTTTTAAATCGCTGCGCAGCTTTTCCATCAGCCACATTACACGCGGATCGGTTTCCATCCACGCACCATCAAGCTGGCCTTCTTCTGGCCACATCTGTTCACGCAACTTGCCCTCTTTGGCCCAGTGCTCTGGGGCTGGCAGTGGTGCTGGCTGACAGTCCCGTCCCGGGAAGCCCTGAATCGCTTCACGGGTGTTACGGAATAAAATACGGCCGGTACCATGACGGTCTAACAGTTCATGAATGGCGCGGAAACGCTGTTCCGGATGGTCTTCAATGCGATGGCCCAGTAAGCCTTCCAAAGCGGCCAGATGACCTTCTTCCAGTGGCATGTCGGACATCAGCACTTCGGCAATTTTGGCTGTTTGCTGATATTGCGCTTCTTCATCCAGGAAACGGTCCAACGAACTGAAACGTTGAGGATCGAGCAGGCGTAAACGGGCAAAGTGACTTTCAACACCCAACTGTTCTGGGGTTGCAGTTAAGAGCAACACACCGGCCGTTTGTTCAGCAAATTCTTCGACCAGATCATAACGGTCATTGCCGCCTTCTTCTTCTGACCACATCAGGTGATGCGCTTCATCAACCACCAGTAAATCAAAACCAGCTTCAAGTGCCTGCTCACGCAGATCTTCGTGGTCAATCATCAGGTCAATAGAAGCAATAATACATTGCTCGGTCAGGAACGGGTTTAAATCCGGGTCATGTTCTTTAATTGACGCTGTACGGGTCAGATCAAATAAAGAGAACTGCAGGTTGAAACGGCGGCGCATTTCAATCATCCACTGATATTGCAGTGAATCTGGCACCAAAATTAAAATACGTTCAGAACGGCCGGTTTTGAGCTGCTGATGGATAATCAGACCAGCTTCAATAGTTTTACCCAAACCCACTTCATCGGCCAGTAATACACGCGGTGCAAAACGCTTACCGACTTCGTGGGCAATATACAGCTGATGCGGAATCAGGCCCACACGCGAACCAATCAGGCCACGCAGCGGACTGCTGTGCATATTGGCCTGCATCAACAGCGCTTCAATACGCAGGTCATACCATTCTTTATAATCAATCTGGCTGGCCAGTAAACGGTCTAGGGGTTTAGACAGCTGGATTTGTGCGCCAATTCGGGTTTCATTCAGCGATTTCTGTTCTTCTGAACCATCTTCCAGCTGACGTACCACGTTATAACGCACCACGCCACCGCGATCTTCCAGACTCTGAACCGTCCATTTCAGGCCTTCCTGGTCCTGTACTTCATCGCCCGCATTAAACACGATACGGGACAAAGGTGCATTGTTACGTGCATAGACACGGGTTTCGTCACTCTTGGGGAATAAAATGCTGATTGAACGTTCATCTACATCAATAAGAACGCCTAAGCCCAGTTCTGTTTCTGTATCTGACAACCAACGTTGACCAATAGCAAACTGCTGCAATTTTTCCACCTTTTTCTAGAAGTTAGGACTGTCGCGTTATCACTCAAGGACTGCTTGCCATTTGAGCAAAATTTGACATCGTAAAGCAATATATTTTGACATAAAGCCCACCAAAAAGTGAGCTTAAATTCATGAGGATATGTTTCCCTTAAAACGGCACCGGGCAATTAAACTCCAGTGTTTCTCCCGTTTGAGGATGTTGAAAACTTAAATACGCCGCATGCAAACACAGGCGTGGAGACAGCTGTTGCTGCTCTGGCGTGGCATATAAGGTATCGCCAATAATTGGATGACCCAGATATTGCATATGCACCCGCAGCTGATGCGAACGGCCGGTAATTGGAATAAGTTTGACCCGCGTAACCGCCTGTCCATTTATTTCAAACTGTTCCAGCGCCTGCCAGTGGGTAAGCGCCGGTTTCGAATGAGAAGGATCGGCCATATGCAACGGCGGACGGGTTGGATCATAGACCACCGGCACATCAATGGTGCCTTCGCCGTATAGATGCCCGGCCACCACTGCCTGATAATGCTTATCGGTCTGGCGTTCCTGAAACTGGCGTGAAATCTTGTTTTGCCCCAAGCGGCTAAGACCAAACACCAAAATACCTGAGGTGTCACGATCCAGACGATGAATTAACAGGGTTTTAGGCTCAATGGCGACCAAACGGCTGATCAGGCAGTCTTGTAAATCTGCTGTTTTTCCTGGCACTGTGAGTAAGCCGGCCGGTTTATGGATGAGCATAAAATCTTCATCTCGATAAATCAGGTGTTCGGTTAGAAAATTACTCAAAGTACACTTCCAGGCTGATCGCGAAAATAAGGCGGCAATGATAAAAACCTTGCACCACAATTACAATGCAATTTGCGCAAATTGCAGACGTTTTTTCCGATTTTGCTGAATAAAAATGTCAATTTTCTGAAAATGGCAAATTTAGTCCGTTAAAATCTGCAGCAATCCGTGAAGTGTGGGTTTGGACTGCAGATCTTCATAGCGAATATTGGCACCATTGGCACGCCATAAACCGACCAGACTGACCATACTTACCGAATCCAGACCATAATTTTTTAGGTCGACATAAGGATCAATTTCCAAGGCATCCATATCCAGCTGTTCTGCGACAGCCAACATAATGCCTTTGGTCGACAATACATATTCTGACGGCGCACTTAAATCCCATAAGCGAGTCAGGCTATAGGTATTTAAGTGATGTATCCCCTGTGCCGAAATATTTTCAATCCACTGAATATGCTGTTCCTGATTCACCAATAAAATCGCATCGTCGACCACACCGATTTGATCCGTCACACTCATCAGATGCGGCAAAATCTGTTTCAGCATTGGCGTGACCTGACCGGCAAAAATCAGTTGGGGATGGGTTGAAGCGTATTCACCCAACTGCTGCATGCCTTGCAGGACATCATCGCCGTATAGATCGACAATAGGAATGTCCAGTGCTTTGGCTTTATTGCTGATCTGGATCAGATGAGTCATCAGGTCGCTGTCCTGTATACCTACCATCATCCTTAGGTTTTGCAGTCCTACCAGTACCAAAACAGATTCATTTGATGCAAGCTGCCATTTGGCTTGAGATGGTACGAGTTGGATTTTTTTGGGCATGAGGTACAGCATGGAAGGCTCTTATAAATACAAAATAGCATGATGATTCATGCTATTTTAGTTTAGCATCGATTTAAAAAACACTTTGATTTCACAGACGTTTATTGTTCTAATTTCGTATAATCGCCATTATCTTAAATAAGCATAATTCAATACAAGCAATTGATCGAACTATAGATTAATTTAGGTAGTTAAATCATTAACCCTATTTGAAACAATGAAAATAAAAACTTACTCTTCTAAAGGCTTTATCGGAGTTTTATTGCTCATACGCTCTGAAATATGAAGTAACTGAGCAGCCTGGGACTGGGTTATGCGTTGATCACAGATTTCCTGCAAGACCGACAATCGTTTAAGTTCTTTATCCGACATAGACACCAACATATCAAACCGTCCGCTAAGGAAATTGCAAAAATGCATATTCTAAAAGCAGACATTTTTACTTTGGAGAAACCGGACATTTCTATTTTGGGCTTACAAATGTTGTTATTCCAAAGTAGAAATGTCCTATCTTAAAACCAAATAGAAATGTCCTATACAGACATTTCCAAGTCAAGCACAGGATTCAGATTTCGTTGTTGAATTGCTGTTTTCTGTGCACGTCTTCTTG
>NZ_VOXR01000036.1:0-22606 GCF_013420645.1 Acinetobacter sp. C15 | reverse complement strand
CTGCCATATTGGCAGGGCTTTCGATTTTACTGAATACGTTACAATTGCTGTCAGAATATTCTATAGAAGAATTAAATGAACTTGCTGCAATTGCCATAGGTACCTAAAAGATGTGTAGATACCTATGTTATTAAAGAGGGGGATTTACGGAAACCCTTTGTAGAAATGAGCAATATTTTAGCGTCAGAAGAAAGATGTATAGAAGAATCTCTCCCAGCCTCCCTTTTTCAAAGGGAGGAGTTTTAAAAGGATGTTACTTCTCCAAACTCGCTTTAAACAGCTGCATCGCCTGACCTCGATGGCTGATCTTATTTTTTTCTTCCTTGCTCATCTCGGCGCTGGAAATACCCAGCTCCGGTAACCAGAACAGTGGATCATAACCAAAACCATTTTCACCACGTGGTGCATCCAGAATTTCACCTTGCCAGATGCCCTGGAAAATTTGTGGCAATGGATCTTCGGCATGCTGCACTAGGGCCAGCACACAAACAAACATACCTTCAATCGCTGTTCCATCTTTGCGTAAAGGCAGTAAGTCTGCCAGCAGTTTTTCATTATTGGCGGCATCATTGCCATGTGCGCCGGCATAACGGGCAGAGTAAATTCCCGGTGCGCCGTCCAGTGCCGGTACGCAAATCCCGGAATCATCAGCAATCGCGGGTTTGCCAGAAATTTTAGAGGCATGACGCGCTTTAATAATCGCATTTTCAACAAAGCTCAGGCCATCTTCAATGGCATCTTCAATATTAAGCTGGCCTTGCGGGATGACATCAACCGGTAAATTCAGTTCTGCAAACAGTTTTTCAAATTCCGCAATTTTGCCTTTGTTATTGCTGGCTAGAACCAGGGTGCCTTGAGAGAGCCAAGCAGGTGCAGTCATCTCGAATTACTCATGATTGAAAACATGCCGGCTAGTTTAACCGAAAACCACCAGACAGCAGGCATGAAAAAAGCACCCGAAGGTGCTAGTGTTTTTGAACCTGGCTTATTGCGCCTGAATCCATTTGTCGGCACGGTCACGCGCCTGACGAATCTGTTCCTGGGTCAGGTTGGCAGCTAAAGCCGTTTTTTTGCCTTCAGATAAAGAAATCACTTTATTGTCGAGCATGCCATCACGGGTAGATAGTTCATACCACTGATAAGCACCCATATAGTTTTTCTTTTTCTCTTCCATCATTGCCAGGTTAAAGCTGGCACGGTTATCGCCGCGGCTGGCCGCTTTTTCAAAATACTGACGGGCCAGGACTTCATCTTTTTTGGTGCCAATGCCATCAGCCAGCATACGGCCCACGTTCAATTGGGCTGAAGACAATCCCTGATCGGCAGCGGCTTTATACCAGGCAAAAGCCTGACGTTCATCTTTGGCGACATCCTGACCATGCAGATATTTGGTTGCCAGATAGAACTGCGCACCGGCCTGACCGGCTTTGGCGGCTTTAATCAAACCCTGAATGTCCATCACCGAATACTGGGCGGCCTGGCTCGATACCGAGCTGCCTGGCGCCACGTAATCTGCATGCGCCTGCAGGCTAAAAAGTCCAACCAGTAGCGTCGTGCTTAATAATAATTTTTTCATAGAGCGCTCACTCGATAAATTGCGACTTCACCAAACAGATTCGGGATATGTTTACTGAGTAAACTAACTTGTTGATCCCCATTCACAGCGAGTCGATTAATAATACGGATATTGTTTTCAGCACAGAGTGCTTCGAAATCACGGAAAGTACAGAGGTGGATGTTCGGGGTGTTGTACCACATATACGGCAAAGCTTCTGAAACCGGCATTTTCCCTTTCAGTGCCAGGAAAGAACGGGTCTTCCAGTGGGCAAAGTTCGGAAAGGTAATAATCGCCTGTTTTCCGACACGCACCATATCACGCAATAATACGTCAGGTGCATCTACAGCTTGCAAGGCTTGTGCCATGACCACATAGTCAAAAGACTGGTCGGCAAAGCGGCTTAAACCGAGGTTTAAGTCTTGTTGGATGATATTTAACCCCCGACTGACGGCAATTGCAATCTTTTCTTGGTCAATTTCCAGGCCGTAAGCACGAATATTGTGCTTTTTACTCATGTGGGCCAGCAGTTCACCATCACCACAACCGAGGTCTAAAACGCGGGAACCGGGCTTAATCCACTTTTCGGCAAGTTGCTGATCAATACGCATTACACAGCCTCCTGCGGGGTTGCCTTGAGGTGTTCTGCACCTCCCAAAAATGCTCTTAAAGATTTGACATATAAAGGAATCGGGAACAGGAAGGAGTCATGGCCCTGTTCGGCATCAATATCTAAATAGCTGACCGGTTTATGGTTGCTAATCAGCGCATCGACAATTTCCTGCGAACGCGAAGGCGAGAAACGCCAGTCGGTGGTAAACGAAATCACCAGGAACTGGCATTGGGTATGGGCCATGGCCTGTACCAGCGACTGTTCGTATTCACGCGACGGATCAAAATAATCCAGCGCCTTGGTCATAATTAAATAGGTGTTGGCATCAAAGTTACGGCTGAACTGTTCACCTTGATAGCGTAAATAGCTTTCCACCTGAAACTCGACATCGAAACCGTACATGAATTTGCCCAGTTTCAGGTCACGGCCAAATTTCTGCTTCATGGCTTCTTCAGACAGATAAGTGATGTGTCCGACCATCCGCGCCAGAATCAGGCCACGTTTTGGATAGCTGTCATGTTCCAGATAACGGCCATGATGAAAATCAGGATCAGAAAGAATCGACTGACGCGCGACTTCATTAAAGGCAATATTCTGTGCCGACAGTTTTGGCGCACTGGCAATAATCACACATTTTTCCAGACGGTCCGGATAATCAACCGACCATTGCAAGGCCTGCATGCCCCCCAAAGAACCGCCAATCACTGCATACCATTTTTGAATGCCTAAGCGGTCTGATAGCATGGCCTGGGTTTTGACCCAGTCACGCACCGTCACCAGCGGGAAATCCGGACCATAAGGGCGGTTTTCATTTTCCGGGTTGGGTGAGGTTGGACCGGTCGAACCATGACAGCCACCAATATTGTTCAGTGCCACCACAAAGAATTTAGAGGTATCAATGGCTTTGCCCGGACCAATACAGCTGTCCCACCAGCCAGACTTTTTATCATCTTCATGATGATAGCCCGCCGCATGATGATGCCCGGACAGGGCATGGCAGATTAAAATGGCATTGGATTTGTCGGCATTCAAGCTTCCGTAAGTTTCAACCATCAGTTCAAAACGTGGCAGAATGCGTCCACATTCCAGCTCTAACGGCTCTTCAAATTGAAACTGTTGTGGCGTTACGACACCCACAGAGTTAGCAGGGAAAGACACAGGAATAATTCGCCTTAGAATCTTTAGAATGAATAAATAAAAAGGATACCACTTGGGGTATCCTTTCTAAAGTACTTTATGTGCTTAAACGGCAGCAGCAACCAATTGTTCTTTGCTTAATACGCCCTGATCAATCAGACGGTTAGTGCTGGCAATAATGGCTTCAATGGATGAAGTCACAATGTTGTCATGCACCCCGGCACCAAAGGCAGATTTACCGGTACCTTTCACCTGCAACTCAACCAAGGCCAAGGCTTTGGCATTGGCACCCGAGCTGATGCCGCGTTCTTCATAGTTCAAGACATCAATTGGTAACTGCAAGGCATCCAAAATGGCCGAGATCGGACCGTTACCTTCACCGCGCAACTGCTGTGTCGAGCCATTCACCACCACTTCAAGTTCAATTACCTGTTTGCCATTGTCATCAGACAATTTATAGCTCTTGGCAGAATAATGTGAATCTTTGGCATCGACATAGGTTTGCTGGAACAATGACCAGATTTGCTGTGCTGAAATTTCAGTGCCTTCTTCATCGGTCACTTGCTGCACCACTTGCGAGAACTCGATTTGTACACGACGCGGCAACACCACGTTGTAGTTCGATTCTAACAAGTAAGCAATCCCGCCTTTACCTGACTGCGAGTTCACCCGAATCACGGCATCATAGTCACGGCCCAAGTCTTTCGGATCGATTGGCAAGTAAGGCATATCCCAGATTTCTTCGTTTTTCTGGTATTCAAAGCCTTTTTTAATCGCATCCTGGTGTGAACCCGAGAACGCCGTGAACACCAAATCACCGGCATATGGATGACGTGGATGCACAGGTAAACCGGTACATTCTTCTACGGTCGCAATAATTTCGTTGATGTTAGAGAAATCCAATTCTGGTGCCACGCCCTGGGTGTACATGTTCAAGGCAATTGCTGCCACGTCAACGTTACCGGTACGCTCGCCGTTACCAAACACACAACCTTCAACACGGTCAGCACCGGCCATAATCGCCAATTCAGAGGCAGCAATACCACAGCCACGGTCGTTATGACAGTGAACAGAGATGATCACCCCGTCACGACGTTTGATGTTGCGGTGCATCCACTCGACCTGGTCGGCATATACGTTTGGAGTCGAAACTTCTACAGTCGCAGGCAAGTTTAAGATGACTTTGTTTTCAGGAGAAGCTTCCCAGATTTCAGTCACGGCGTCACAGACATCTTTAGCCACTTCCAATTCGGTTGCGGTGAAACATTCCGGGCTGTACTGGAAAATCCAGTCGGTTTCTGGATATTGCGCTGCGTATTCTTTCACTTTTTCAGCAGCGTTAATGGCCAACTGTTTGGCACCCGCGACATCAACATTCAAGACTTTTTGACGGAAGGTTGGCGAGTTGGAGTTATAGATATGTACAATCGCGCGTTTTGCACCTTCTAATGCTTCAAAGGTACGCTGAATCAAATGGTCACGTGCCTGAACCAAAACCTCGATATACACATCATCTGGAATGTGGTTTTCTTCAATCAATTTACGGGTGAAATCGAAGTCAATTTGTGAAGCAGACGGGAAGCCAATTTCAATATGCTTAAAGCCAATTTTCACCAACATCTGGAACATTTTGAACTTCTGTTCAATGCTCATTGGTTCGAAAATTGCCTGGTTACCATCACGCAGGTCGGTGCTCATCCAGATAGGCGCTTTTGTAATTTCGTTGTTCGGCCATTGACGGTCTGGCAAGTCAACACGTTGATACATGCGACGATATTTTTTACTTGGATCAGCCAACATCATGAGGTAACTCCTTGTGAAGCATGGGTTGCTTAAGCTTATAAAAAAGCAACGTACTACTTATATAGATGGTATCTATGGTATCAATTTACAAGCGTATTTCCGGAAAATATTAGGATCAGTCCACATTTTCAGAAAGAGTTGCTACCTGGCTGGTACCGTTCGCGGTCTTGCAAATTCCTAAGATAAATATAAGCCAACTGAAGTGGAAATTATTCTCTTAATTTGCATCATTAAAGGGTGTGGAGATAAAAAATTTCACTGGATCTGGTTTTTGTGAAAAATATAGCGACTATTGATCTCTTGCAGGCGCGCCGTTCCCATTAAAGCCATGGTCACTTCCAGTTCTTCCCGCAAAATTTTAATCACATGCGCCACACCTAACGCACCGGCTACTGCCAGACCATAAATATACGGCCGGCCAATCAGCACGGCGGATGCGCCCAAGGCCAGCGCCTTAAAAATATCGGAGCCGCGGCGGATGCCACCATCCAGCACTAAGGGAAAATTTGCCGGCAGTTGCGCGCGTATCATCTGTAGAGCTGTCAGTGGGCTAATGCAGTCATCTAGCACCCGGCCACCATGATTGGAAATGACCAGTCCCTGTACACCGTATTGCAATGCCAGTTGAGCATCTTCAGGATGCACAATGCCTTTGAGCAGCACCGGTAAAGACGTTTGCTGTACCAGCCAGGCGATATCTTCCCAGGTCGGTGCCTGTTGCATCAGACCATCAAACAGGGGATGTTGCTCTGGCCTGAGGATGGGGGATGTAAAGGAAGATAGATGCGGATGAGGCAGATGCGCCGGCACTTGAAAACCGGCCCGACGTTCACGGTCACGAACGCCGCTATGCGGTGAATCGACGGTCACCACAATGGCTTTAAACTGTTGTTGCTCTGCCAGTTGCACCAGTGCCAGCGGTTGTTCGTGATTGCCTTGCCAATACAGCTGAAACCATTTAAGAGAGGTTGTTGGCGCAACTTCACGCAGATCGGTAGTACTTAAATGACTCAGGACCAGATTACTGCCCACTGCTTCTGCTGCGAGGGCAGTGGCTAGTTCACCCTGTGGATGAAACAGTTGCTGATGGCCAACCGGGGCGAGAAAAATTGGATGGGGAAATTCCTGCCCGAACAGTTCGCAGCGGGTATGGCCTTGGCTTAGGTCACGCAGCATTCTGGGCAGCAGTTGCAGCTGCTGAAACTGGTCCAGATTCTGTTGCAGGCTGCGCTCATCCATGGCGCCGCCTTGTAAATAGTGCCAGGTGGCCGGCGTTAAATGTTTGCTGGCCTGAGCTTCATAGTCAGCAATGGTTTGCAGATAGGCTGGAATCTGGGTAAGTGGCGGCAGTGGCTGGGCAGATGTCATAGTTCGCCCCATTGACGCAGCAGATTATGATAATGTGCGGTCAGTTGCAGCACTTGTTCATTATCGCCAAGTTGCTGACGCAGTTGGCCAATGGTCATATCCAGATTAAACAGCATGCTGCGCTGCCAGTCATCGCGAATCATGCTTTGTGCCCAGGTAAAGGCGGCAATGCGCCGCCCGGCAGTGACCGGTTCTACCCGGTGTAGGCTGGTGGCGGGATAGAGAATCACATCACCGGCATCCAGCTTGACTTCATGAGCCCCGTAAGTGTCTTCAATCACCAGTTCACCGCCCTGATATTCTTCCGGTTCAGACAAAAATAAGGTCATGGAAACATCGGTACGAATCAGCTGCTGATGTGCAGCCGAATAATGCACGGCGCTGTCGACATGATTGCCATACGTCCCTTGCTGCTGATAGCAGTTAAACATTGGCCGCAGAATATGTTTGGCTAAGGTCGCAGATTGTACCAGCGGATGCTGTCTCAGTGCCTGTTCAATCTGTTCAGCCACCGCTGGATACACCGGATGCTGCGGGTCAAATTGCAGATTGTGTTTGCTTTTCTTGGCCTGTGGCCCGGCACTGTGCTGGCCATCAATCCAGGCGGTGTGTTGGTCGAGCTGCTGACGGATGTCAGCCACGGCCGCTTTACTGAGAACTTGAGGAACATGCAGCATCATGAGACTTGAATCATCCTTCAGACAGAGCGCTGTCTGTCATCATAAAGCCAAATAAAAAATGAAGCAGCATTTCAGATAAATGCTGCTTCAACAGAACAAAATAAAGCTTAGAACTTGTAATTCAAGCTGAGTGCTGCCGAGCGTGGCTGTCCAAGCACGACGCGACCACCACCATTGTTTAGCGTGCTGATGTATTCTTTATCGGCAAGGTTATAAAGGTTTAAATTTAACGAGGCATTTTTATTGAAGTTGTAGCCTACCAATGCATCAAACACGACATAGCCTGGAATATTCGGCATGTTGGCTGGTGCGTTGCTGTCAGTCACAACACGCTTTTGTTCGTCGACATAACGTGCGCCCAAACCTAATTTAAAGCCCGCCCAGTCGTAGGTTGACCATAAACTTGCAGTCCATTCAGGTGACCAGCGAACATTATTGGTTTTGGTCATTTCACCTGTCGTCGCATTAACGCTTTGCTGATTTTCTTGCTCAGTTTTCATGTGTGCGATGCCAGCAGACACATTCCATGCATCGGTAATCTGTCCTACAGCGCTGAGTTCAACGCCTTTAACCATTGTTTTACCTTCCTGAATAGATTCTCTGGTAATGGCATCTTGAGTAAACTGGTTTTCATTTTCAGTGCGGTATGCAGCTGCGGTTAGTGCCAATTTACCTTCTAGCAAGTCCCATTTGGTTCCCAGTTCATAATGATGGGTTTCTTGAGGTTTTGCTGCAGCACTATTAATTCCGTCTGCTGAGAGACTAAAGTTGGCGCTGCCGGGCGGAGTCAGCGATTTTGCATACGCAGCGTAAATGCTGCTATTTAACGTAGGCTTATACACAGCGCCAAGTTTCCAGCTAAACAGCGTATCGTGGGTGCTCAGATCTGTGGCCACCAAAGCATTTCCCCCACGTGGCAGAGTAAGCCCTTGATAATCTGTTTCATAATAATCGACCCGTACGCCACCATTAAGTTGGAAACGTTCACCAAATTTTAAGGTGTCAAATACATAAGCGGCTGCCGTTTGGGTTTCACCATCGGTATAACCGCCATTATAAATAAGCGCTGGCATGGCTTGATTGCGGTCTGGACGATAAAGATTGGCCCACGGTGTATCGGCAGTGGCTTCGCCAGGCATCTGGGTTGCCATGAGTTTGCTAGATTGCTGTTCTTTTAAAAACTCCATGCCTGCAACAACATCATGCTGTACTGCGCCCGTTTTGACATTCCAGTTTAAAGTGCTTTGATTGGCCAGAATTTTATTTTCTTGATCGATGCCTTGGCGGGAACGATTCACTTCCCATTCGGCAGGGTTTGATGAACCATTGGTTCGGAGACCATTTGCACCTGTATTGATGCCTGTTAAAACCCGATTCATGTGGGTTTTCGCTACACGGGTGATATTGGTCAGTTTGAGTTGATCGGTTAAATCACTTTCAATTTTCGCGGTGAACATATCAGCATCAACATCTTCATAGTCATTGACATGACCATAAAAATTTTCCCGATTGACTTTAGGCGCAGTGGCTAACAGTGAATCGGTATTGTAAAAGCCTTGCATGCCCACAGTTGGAATGCCACCATCTGGAATATTGCGCTGACGGACGTGTTGTGAATATAAATACAGGCGGGTCGGGGTGTTCAGACCAAAGGCAACAGATGGGGCAATGGCATAACTGTTGTTTTCGAGCACATCACGGCCTTGCACGCCGCCTTCTTGTCCCATGACATTGAGACGAAAAGCGGTATTGTCATTGATGGCTTGGTTGATATCGGCCGAGAGGCGGGCATTTTCTGCGGTATTGTAGTTGGCAGAGACTTCGCTACTGTTTTGCAGATGTGGCAGTTTGCTGACCAGGTTGATATAACCGGATGCCGAACCACGACCGGCTTCGGCACCGGCCGGGC
This sequence comes from Acinetobacter sp. C15, assembly GCF_013420645.1. Classification (NCBI taxonomy): domain Bacteria; kingdom Pseudomonadati; phylum Pseudomonadota; class Gammaproteobacteria; order Moraxellales; family Moraxellaceae; genus Acinetobacter; species Acinetobacter sp. C15. The sequence goes on along the minus strand of NZ_VOXR01000036.1, from coordinate 13,541 downwards.
CTTTTACGACTTCAACCTGTTCCAGGTTAAATACATCGCGGCTGACTGCGCCCAAATCACGGATGCCATCGACATAGGTAGAGGTTTGGGTAGAGAAACCACGCATCTGGAAGGTATCACCAGCGCTGGTATTGCCGTTCTCACCCATTTGTAAGGTAATGCCCGGGGTATTGCGTAGCGCTTCGACCAGTGACGTCGCGCCTTGTTCTTTTAATAAGGTTTGATTAATAACAGAAACTGTTTGTGGGGTATCGACCAGTGGCTGGGTCTGTTTCGCGGAGCTGAGCTGATTGGTTTTATATTTATTTTCAGCCTGAGATTTCACCGTGATTTCAGGAAGCTGGGTGACTTCTTCGGTTGCTGTGGTTGCATGTGCCATGAGCGGCAGGGTGGCTGCAAGGGCAACGAATGATGCAGTGCGTTGATGTTTACGGCTCTTAATCTGTGCCATGGTGGTGTATTTCCTGATATGAATGACAAAATTCCCTTACCACAATGATTTGAGTGCGCAGTTCAAATGCAGAGTAATGATGGACTTATTGTATGTGTTCAATAAGTAATGCGAATTTTAGTGATAATAATTCTCAGTAACAATATGAAAATTGGTTAAAACAAGCTAAACAATTAAGAAAATATTTATGGATTGGCTGCATTTAATGAAATAAATCAATAAGAATATTTGAATAATCGTATTTTTGATTTAATTTGATCGGTTTTTAGAATTAAAAAACCCTGCCGGGGCAGGGTTTTGGGTTCTTATGTGAAATCAGGATTAGAAGTCATAAGAAATAGACAACCAGTAGTTGCGGCCTGGGAGGTAAGTACCAGACATACCAGAGGCAATGTCTAAGTATTTGTAAGCAGTTGCGCTGGCGATAATTGGATTACCGCTCTTATCAGTTGAATCATATTGGTAGGTTTGATTGTCTTCAGTAAAATCTTTGTCTAATAAGTTATTTACCGCCATATTAATTCGGATCTGATCATTCACTGTATAACTTGCACCTAAGTTAAACACGTTATAGCCTGCAAATTTATCTCCAAAAATCAAAGACTCTTGATAGTCTGAAGAACCAAGTCCAGATGCTGGTGTTTTGGGTTGGGTCTGGAATCGGTCTTTACTTGAACGATATTCGTGTTGTAACCAGATATCTAAAGTAGGGTTAATATGCCAAGTCGAGGTCGTATTCAGCGCGTGTTTTGGTACGTTGCTGAAGTAAGCGCCTTTATTTTTACCTTTGGTGATCTCAGTTTCCATCAGCGTATAGGCTGTTTTAATATCCCATTCTGGCAATATTGAATAATTTAGGCTAACTTCTAAACCCTTTGTTTCAGCTTCATCTGCATTGGCACTTTGTGTGTATTCGGTCACACCTGTAGCTAAATTGGCACATTCAGGAGAGGCCGGGCAGTTGAATCGTGAAGATATAATTTTGTCTTCAATTTGGTTAAAGAAAGCTGTTGCAGTTAGATTTAATTGATCACTAGGTTGGAAATTAAAACCTAATTCATAGTTAATCGAAGTTTCAGGCTTTAAGTTTGAGTTGCCTAAAGTCGGAGTTTCACCTTGTCCGCTGTAGTTAATAATTCCGTCATGTAAAGCTTTTGGAGATGGAACTTTATAACCTGTACTCACACCACCTTTCACAGTGAAGATATCGTTGGTGTTCCAAACTAAGTAAGCACGTGGACTAAATTGTCCACCAAAACCTGAGTGATCTTCGTAACGTCCCCCAAAGGTAAAGCGGAGATTATCTCGTAATGCCCACTCATCTTCTGCGTATAACGACCAGGAATCTTTAGAGAATTCTTGGCCAATACCTGCAATATCATCAGCAACTATTGCATCTTTATATTCAGCACCTGCAGTCACGGTGTGATTTGCCAAAGGCATGACAATGTGTGAGTCAACAACTAAATCTGTATTTTCTAAAGTACGATCTTGACCTTCATATGCATTGTTTGGGAAGGTGCCATTAGGAATCGTACGGCCTATAGTTTCTGTTTCAGTATGGCTAACATAAGTTTTCCATTGACCAAAACTATAGTCACCATCATGTCCTACAGAAACTTGTGTACGGTTAAACTCTAATTCATCTTTATAGCCATTTGCTTTGTTAGGTTTATCAATATTACCTAAACGGTTGTCTTCATTTTTATATTTTTGACTGGAATGGAAGCCGTCTATCCATAAAGTATTTGTATCATTTAACTGGTAAGTAAGCTTAGCACCTGCATCATAATTGTCTGCTTTACTTGGGCGTGGATCACGACCTGTTGAGCCAGGTACTCGCTCTGAACGTTGACGGTCTAAATATGAGCCACGTAGTTGCATACCAAGTCGATCATTGATAATCGGACCATTAACAACAACGCTAGTTTTCCAGGAATCAGCTTCACCATTATGTTCCATTGCATTGCCACTAACCGTGACATTGCCATTCCATTCATTACTGACTTTTTTGGTGATGATGTTGATTACACCACCCATCGCTTCTGAGCCATAGCGGGTTGCCATTGGTCCACGGATGACCTCAATACGTTCAATTGATGAAAGAGGCGGTAAGTAACCATTTGACGATTCACCAAAACCATTAGGCGCAACATCAGAAGAGGTGGTTTGGCGACGTCCATCAATTAAAATCAAAGAGTATTCGTTACCTAAACCGCGCATTTTAATATTTAAGCCGGAGGTTTTGCCTACACCATCACGAATATCAATACCAGGTACATCAACTAACAAATCAGCAATACTGGTGGCATTTTTCTTTTCAATATCTTCTTTTGTGACCACACTAATAGAAGCAGGTGCATTTTTAATATCTTGTTCAAAACCCGCCGCAGAGACCACAATTGTGGATAATTGATGTGTCGGGTCGGCTGTTGTTTCAGTGGTTGTATTTGCAAATGCGGAACTAGCAGAAATTCCAAGAATCGCGAGCGAAAGCGGGCGAAGGTTAAAGGTGCGCATAACCGAATTCCAGTATTGGGATATAAGAAGAATAGTTAAAAATATGAGTTAAAAACCATTGAATATTAATGATAGTACTTATCATTTGCAACAAATATTAGACAATAGATAAAAAAAGCGAAGGGAATATGGAGAATTTAAGCCGAAAAATTGTTCTGATCGCTTGTTATTTTGTATATCTTTAAATGTTGTCATATAATATGGCACTTTTTTAAAAACTGTTATTACTAAATATCGAGGAAGCCATGCAAGTAACTTCTGAAGCGGTTTCGGGCGTTGCCCGTCGTTTAAATGTATCTGTACCGACGAGCCGTATTAACGAGCAGTTCGAAGCTCGCTTAAAACGCACAGCTAAAACTGCGAAGATTAACGGCTTCCGTCCAGGTAAAGTGCCTGTAAACGTTGTACGTCGTGAATATGGCGCGGGTATCTATCAAGAAGTTGTAAACGACATCATTCGTGACACCGTATTTGAAGCAATCCAACAAGAAAAAATCAATGCTGTTGGTATGCCAAACATTGAAAAAACTGAAATGAAAGACGACGCTTTAGTATATGAAGCGACTGTTGAAGTTTATCCAGAAGTTGAAGTGAAATTCGAAGGTCTGGAAGTTGAGCGTAAAGCATCTGAAGTTAGCGAAAAAGATGTAGATCAAATGATCGAAAACCTGCAAAAGCAGCGCGCAACTTGGGCTGAAACCAAAGGCATGGCGAAAAAAGACATGCAAGTAACTTTTGATTTCGAAGGCACAGTCGATGGCGAGAAATTTGAAGGTGGTTCTGCTGAAGACTTCAAACTGGTATTAGGTTCTGGTCGTATGATCCCGGGCTTTGAAGATGGCATCGTGGGCATGAAAAAAGGTGAAGAGAAAGTTATTGATGTAACTTTCCCGGAAGACTACCAAGCTGAACAGCTGGCAGGTAAAGCAGCTCAGTTCAAAATCAATGTAAAACTGGTTGAAAAACAAAAACTTCCAGAAGTTGATGCTGAATTCTTAAAAATCTTTGGTTTAACTGAAGAAGAAGGCGTTGAAAAGTTAAAAGCTGACGTTCGTAAAAACATGGAACGTGAAGTGAAAAACGGTCTTCGTAACCAGGTGAAAGGTGCAACGTTTGATGCGCTGGTTGCTGCGAACGAAATCGAAGTTCCAGAATCTATGGTTAAGCAAGAAATTGACCGTCAACGTCAACAAATGATCCAACAGTTCACGCAGCAGTTTGGTGCGCAAGGTGCGAAAGCATTTGACTCAAGCATGCTTCCAGACGAACTGTTCAAAGAACAAGCTGAAAAATCTGTAAAACTTGGCGTATTGGTGAGCAAAGTTTTAGCAGACGCGAAACTTGAAGTGGATGCTGCACGTGTTGATGCTTACATCGAGGACATGGCATCTTCTTATGAAGATCCAAACGAAGTAATTGAATACTTCAAAAATGACAAACAGCAACGTGCTCAAATTGAAGCAGTTGTGTTAGAAGACCAGGTGGTTGATCACATTCTTGCAGCTGCAAAAGTGACTGACAAACAAGTCAGCTACGAAGACTTATTGAAAGAGCAACAAGCTCGTCAACAAGGCTAATTTCAGCTGAAGTAAAAAAGGCGCCTAAGGCGCCTTTTTTATATAATATAAAAACTTGGATGGTTTTAAAGTTTACAAAGCTTATGCAAAAAATATCCATGAATTGTGGGTGAATATTTTGCAATTTAGATGATTATCCCTCATATTGTGATCATGGGTGAACTCACAAGAATTTAGGAATAAATAAACGTATGTATGTTCCATCAATTGATAACGCATTGGTTCCAGTAGTCGTTGAGCAATCATCTCGTGGTGAGCGTTCTTTTGATATTTATTCACGTCTTTTGCGTGAACGGGTGATTTTTTTAACGGGTGAGGTTGAAGACAACATGGCCAACTTGATTGTGGCGCAAATGTTGTTTTTAGAAGCAGAGAACCCAGATAAGGATATTCATTTATACATTAACTCGCCAGGCGGCTCAGTCACAGCCGGTATGGCGATTTATGACACCATGCAGTTTATCAAGCCAGATGTGGTGACTTACTGTATGGGTCAGGCAGCGTCCATGGGTGCATTCCTGCTGAATGCCGGTGCCAAAGGCAAACGTTACTGCCTGGAAAATGCCCGGGTCATGATTCACCAGCCTTTAGGCGGTTTCCGTGGTCAGGCTTCTGATATTGAAATTCATGCGCGTGAAATCCTGTTCATTAAAGAGCGCTTGAACCGTTTGATGGCAGAGCACAGTGGCCAGGACTATGAAAAAGTGGCCAAAGATACCGACCGTGATAACTTTATGACTGCACAGCAGGCCAAAGAATACGGTTTAGTGGACGAAGTGTTATCTAAGCGTCCATAAGTTTTAAAGATTTAAATTGGAGAGAATATGTCCGAACATCCTCAAGGACAAAAACATTGTTCATTTTGCGGTAAAACGCAGTCTGAAGTCGGGAAGCTGATTGCAGGCGAGGACGCATATATCTGTAATGAATGTGTGGACGTATGCCTGGATCTGGTTCAGACCAGTCAACAAGTTGAGTCGAGTGACTGGGCCGCCCGTCCGTTGCCAAAACCGCATGAAATTCGCGCTGCACTGGATCAATATGTGATTGGTCAGGACCTGGCGAAAAAGACCTTATCGGTGGCAGTTTACAACCACTATAAACGTCTGAAAGTGACGCATAACGGTCAAAAAACCAATGATGCAGTCGAAATTGCCAAAAGTAATATCCTGCTGGTGGGTCCAACTGGTTCAGGTAAAACCTTATTGGCCCAGACTTTAGCGCGTTTGCTGGATGTTCCGTTTGCCATGGCCGATGCCACCACCTTAACCGAAGCTGGTTATGTGGGTGAAGATGTTGAAAACATCGTGCAAAAGCTACTGCAAAAAGCCGATTACGATGTCGAAAAGGCGCAAAAAGGCATTATCTATATCGATGAAATCGACAAGATTACCCGTAAGTCTGAAAACCCGTCGATTACCCGTGATGTATCGGGCGAGGGTGTGCAGCAGGCCTTGCTGAAAATGATTGAAGGCACAGTGGCGTCTATTCCGCCGCAGGGTGGCCGCAAGCATCCGCAGCAGGAATTTATCCAGATTGATACTTCCAACATCCTGTTTATCTGTGGTGGTGCATTCTCGGGTCTAGAGAAAATTGTGCAGCAACGTCAGGAAAAAGGTGGTATTGGCTTTACCGCTGAAGTACGTAACAAGGATGAAAGTAAAAAGCTGTCTGAACTGTTCCGTCAGGTTGAAGCAACAGATTTGGTGAAATTCGGTTTAATTCCGGAATTTATTGGCCGTTTGCCAGTCATTGCAACGCTGGATGAGCTGGATGAAGAAGCATTAATGCAGATTCTGACCGAGCCGAAGAATGCCTTGACGCGTCAATACGAATATCTGTTCGAGATGGAAAATGTCGACCTGATCTTTGATGATGCCGCATTACGTGCAGTGGCGAAAAAAGCCTTGGAGCGTAATACAGGTGCGCGTGGTCTGCGTTCAATTCTGGAAAATGCCTTGCTTGAAATCATGTATGACTTGCCAAGTCGTAGTGATGTAGGCACGGTCATCATCACTGAAGCAGTGATTAATGGTCAGGCCAAGCCAGAATTAAAAGCGGAACGTCAAAGCAAAGAAGCTGTGGTAGAACAGCCGAAAGCCGATTTAAAAGTCGTGAATTCAAAAACGGCTTAAGACGCTATTCGTCAGAAACGTGCGGAAATCAACGGTTTTCGCACGTTTTTTTATTTGAAAAAATAAGACAGAGTGCTAATCTCTGCATCAGGGCCTGGATGCCCAACCCAATAAAAATATTGAAAAAGTGTTAAGTGTAAAAATAAAAACGAAGGAATGAGGGATGTTCATGCGTGCTATATCAATCGTATTTCTGGCTGTCGCATTGGCTGGCTGTCATGGGAAGTCGTCAACCGAGGCGCAACTGCCGCCCACCTCTACGTTAAAAGCTATTGATCAGAACGAAAAGCCGAGTTTGCTGGAACAGTACCGCTTTGGCATGTTTACCATTGGCGGTTGGGTCAATCAGAAATTAGGCCAGCGCTTTCAAGCCATTCAGCCGCAGCATGATCAGGCCGCTGTGGTGTATTTATATCGTCCGGATTCACGCTGGAACCGTCAGGAAATTGTAGCCTCCAGCCTATTTATCAATAGCGAACGCATTCCAAGCCTGCTGCATAATCATTATTACTGGATTGAATTGCCTGCCGGGGATTATCGTTTATCTACCAGTCGTCCTTTAGGTGTGCAGCATTTTCAAAAACCGAAGTATCTGGATTTTTCCGTTGAAGCAGGCAAGTCCTATTTTATTAAATATGATGAAGAAAATAGCAGTACCCGCCGCACGGTTTCTGACCCCTTAATTATGATGCCGGAAACAGTAGGCCTTAATGAAATTGCTTTTACTCAATTGAAATCGCATAGTTATAATTTTGTGGCTGAAGACCAGAGTACCGGTAAAATTCGCTCCAAGGCACAAAAAATCAAACATGCCGATTATGACCCGGCCAGCGATGTGCAGTTGACTAAGCCATTTAAATTGTGGGACCCACGCACCTGGTAAAAATGCTTGAATCGAGAAATAAAAAAAAGCACCCAGATTTGGGTGCTTTTTTAATCGCTTCAACAGCATTCATTAGCCAGCAGCGGCATCAACCACTGGAATCTTGCCAATTTTAGCTTGCCAGATTTTTGGTGCAGTCGCGTGTACAGAAGTACCGTTTACGTCAACTGCGACAGATACAGGCATGTCTTTTACTACAAACTTGTAGATCGCTTCCATACCCAAGTCTTCAAAAGCAACTACTTCAGCTTCGCGGATTGCTTTAGATACCAGGTACGCAGCACCACCGACAGCCATCAGGTAAGTTGCTTTGTTGTCTTTAATCGCCTCAATGGCAGCAGGACCACGGTCTGCTTTACCAATCATGCCATAAAGACCAGTCGCTTCTAACACCTGACGAGTGAACTTGTCCATACGAGTCGCTGTTGTCGGACCTGCAGGGCCAACCACTTCATCACCCACAGGATCTACAGGGCCTACGTAGTAGATGAACTTGCCTTTTAAATCAACCGGTAATTCTTCACCATTGTTGAGCATGTCAACCATACGTTTGTGTGCAGCATCACGGCCGGTATAGATGGTCCCGTTCAGCAGCAGTGTGTCGCCTGGCTGCCAAGAGTTCATTTCTTCTTGGGTGATGTTGTCGAGGTCAACACGTTTAGACGAAGATGAGTCCCAAGTGACTTCAGGATAATCTTCAAGACGTGGTGCCTGAATATGGGCAACGCCTGAACCATCTAAAGTGAAGTGTGCGTGACGTGTTGCAGCACAGTTCGGAATCATACCGACTGGTTTGCCCGCAGCGTGACAAGGGTAATCTTTAATCTTGATGTCAAGTACAGTGGTTAAACCGCCCAGACCTTGTGCACCAATACCGAGTGCGTTTACTTTTTCGAAGATTTCAATACGAAGTTCTTCAAGTTTATTTTGTGGACCACGACGAAGCAGTTCGTCCATGTTGATCTCTTCCATGAGTGCTTCTTTGGCAAGCATCATGGCTTTTTCAGCAGTACCACCGATCCCGATACCAAGCATACCTGGTGGACACCAGCCTGCACCCATGGTTGGAACAGTTTTCAGTACCCAATCTACGATAGAGTCAGATGGGTTGAGCATTGCCAGTTTAGATTTGTTTTCTGAACCACCACCTTTGGCTGCAACAGTAATGTCGACTTTATTGCCTGGAACCAGTTTGTGGTAAATCACCGCAGGGGTGTTGTCTTTGGTGTTCTTGCGACCAAATGCAGGGTCAGCAAGTACAGATGCACGAAGGACGTTCGAGTTTTCTAAATAACCTTGGCGGACACCTTCGTTAATCGCGTCGTCTAAGCTCATTGTTAAATCAAATTTAACATCCATGCCCACTTCAACGAATACGTTGACGATACCGGTATCTTGACAGATTGGGCGGTGACCCTCTGCACACATACGAGAGTTAATTAAGATTTGTGCAATCGCATCTTTTGCAGCTTTGTTTTCTTCACGGTCATACGCACGGCTCATCGCTTGGATGAAATCTTGTGGGTGATAGTAAGAAATGAACTGAAGCGCATCTTTAACCGATGTGATCAAGTCATCTTGCTTGATAATAGTTGTCATATCAAAATTCTCTTGAGCGGGCTGATAGCTAGCGGGCTAAATTATAAGACAAAATGACGGCATTGTGGGCGTTTTAGAAGTGGATTGGCCGAAAGTTTATAGTGGTGCTTTTACACAGGATTTTGGGTGATTTTTACTGTATTTGGCGGGCGGTTTTGTCATATTTGAGCTGAAATTAATGTCATATTACAGCTTAAGTTTAGATGAAATTTTATTAAGTTATTGAGTTTTAATTATTTAATAAAATTTAAATATTTCGGTTTTGTCATATAACTGTCATAAAACTTTCGCATAATTGTCACATCCAAAAATGAGACCTTAAAGATGACAACAGGTATTTTGATGGTTGCGGGCTTTTGTGTATATATCGCTGCAACTTGGATGTATGGCCAAAAAGAAGATCAAGCTTAAGCTTTATCTTCTTTTTTTGTTTTAAGCTTTCTTCAAATCTTCAAATCTTCAAATCTTCAAATCTTCAAATCTTCAAATCTTCAAATCTTCAAATCTTCAAATCTTCAAATCTTCAAATCTTCAAATCTTCAAATCTTCAGTTTCAATGCCCAATTTTGTGTAAAAGCGCTTTAAAATTGAGTCTAAACGCGACAACACTTAATTATTTAACATACTGCCAAACATCAGGATCTTCATAATTTTCATCGATATGGAAGCCTTGTACTATAACTTCTTTTTCATCAATTTCTCTTGATTTTTTATTTCTTATCAGCTCATTTGCAAATGCTTGCTCTAAATCTTTTGATGTCATTTTATAAGTATCGATATTGTTCTCTGAATCATCCAATGAATTTCTTTCATCATAGCGAATGGTGTTGAAAGCATAGCGAATCATATATTGTTCTTTACCATCTTCATTTTTTTGAGTTTGTTTTATACTTAGATTTAAAAGGATACCATTGGCATATAACCGATAGCCTATCGAGTTTCCTGTAACGTTATTAATTATTTTTTTCCATTCTTCATCAGTAAATATATAAGTCGGGTCAATGACATCACCTGATTGCATTAGGTATCGAATATTATCTTCCTTTGCTATTCGTGCAGAAAAACGATAGAAATAATTTTTCCATCCTGCCTCATTCAGTCGCTTCATTAAAGCAACATAAGCCTTATAGGCTTGTTCAGGACGTACAAATTCTTCTTTGTTTAAGCCTGCATTGATAGTCATAACCTCAATACCTTCCTCCCCATGAAACGATGTTCCTAACACATAAAAAACATGGTCAATCACTAAACTACTAGCACCATTTTCAATCTTAATTTGACCAAGGTTCGGTGGTGAAAAATCTAATTCTCGAAAACTAGCGACAGGATGGTTATCCACGCCACTCTGATTGTATTGAGCAAAGTCTTTAAAGCCCTGTAGACCAAAATGCAAAACATAAGACTGGTAATGCGACTGTTTTTCAGGATGTTTCGTACACGTGACAATGAGTATTCCGACCATAATACCTGCTAAAACTAAACCTAGCGTTGTCATGGCATAATTACTTCACATACTGCCAAAGATCAGGACCAACATAGCTCTCATCTATACGATAACCTTCTGCAATTGCAATTTTTTCTGCTTGTTCTCTCAATCTTTGAGTTCGGTTTTCTTTATTTTCAAATGCTTGTTTTAACTCTAATTGTGTCATTGTATAAGCATTAATATTGTTTTCAGAATCACTTAAGCGATCTCGTTGATCATAACGAATGGTGTTAAAAGCATAACGTACAATGTATTGCTCTTTCCCATCTTCAGTTTTTTTAGTTTGACTGATGTCGATATCTACTAAAAGACCATTAGCATATAGGCGATAGCCAATTGATTTTCCAACCTCCATACTCATTATTTTTTTCCATTCTTCATAGCTAAAAATACGGCTTGGATCAATCACATCCCCCCATTTCATGAAATATCGTACATTATCTTCTTTCGCTATACGTGGGTTATAGGGAGCAATATAAAGTTTCCATCCAGCCTGATTCACTCGTTTCATTAAATCAACATAAGCTTGATAGGCTTGCTCAGGACGTACAAATTCTTCCTTGTTTAAGCCTGCATTGACAGTCATAACCTCAATACCTTCCTCCCCATGAAACGATGTTCCTAACACATAAAAAACATGGTCAATCACTAAACTACTAGCACCATTTTCAATCTTAATTTGACCAAGGTTCGGTGGTGAAAAATCTAATTCTCGAAAACTAGCGACAGGATGGTTATCCACGCCACTCTGATTGTATTGAGCAAAGTCTTTAAAGCCCTGTAGACCAAAATGGAGTAAATAAGGTTGCTGATTCATTGCACTATTCTCTGTATTTTTTGCATTAGGTTGGCAACCTAAAAGAAGGAAACCGAAGATGAAGACTAAGATAGAATTAAAATAATGCTTAAATCTTTCCATCATTACTGTCCTTGCCAACTATAAAGTCCGCTTTACTATTGCCCCATCCTGCAATAATTGCGAGTTCCTTCTCTAAAAATGGTCGCCCTGTGTCACTTAACATTAAGGTATGATATTTTTCTGCTGCCTTCTGAATCCACTCCATACGGCTATCATAATCTTGAACTTTTGTATGCGCTAAAGGTTCGCTATAGACAGATTCAGGCAATTTATCGAGTACACCTGCATGGCGGTCTTTATAACTCCCATGTTTATCAGGTTTTACCGCATCAACGCCATAATCACTAGATAAGATTAAGGTACTATCAGGGAGCTTGGTATAGCTTTGTAACGTTGCCTGTGCTTGAACCTTCCAGTCTTTCCACACCAACTCTTGTAAAATATTACGTTGTTCCTGTACTGCAATTGCCAGTAAGTGCTTCATAAGATCTTTTTCTGCATCTTTAAAGTTCTCGCTTCTTGAGAATCCTTTTCTTTTCAAAACACTTTCTATTTTCGGAAGTTTCCAAAAAGCCTGAGTAATTTCAGTTGTACTCTGCAAATGCTTAATGATGGGTAAACAACTCGACCAAGGAATATTTAACACTTCTTCCTTAATATGGGTGAACTTAGATACATCACGTTGAGTTCGACATTGATTAAAAGATTGCGAAGACATGCTCCAAGCATAATGCCAAGGTGCAATATCCATAAATAACCATAAGTTACCTTTTGCAAAAGTATGTACAGGATCACGAATTACCCCTAGTGGAATCCATTTATACCCCCATGCAGTTAAACCATGTTTAAAAATGGCAGCTACGGTTTTTGAAGCAAATGCACCCAAGCCCATCCAATAGTAACGGCCAATTAAATCCTTGTTTCCATGTTTTTCTTTTTCTAGATAAATTTTGGCATAGACTGAAGCAATACGTCTTGCCCTAGCTTCATATCCAGGCTCTAATTTATGTAAATTTTTTCTTTTATCTTTTAAATTAGATATGCGTATCAGAGCTTCTTGTTGTTGTATTTCCCAAAAAGTTAAGCAATCACACTGTGCGGTTTTACAGCTGTTTTCTGTTGTATTTGTATTACCTTCCCAATCTAAACTTCCCACTATTCATCCCCATCATTCGGTTCAGCTTCTAACTTCATCCAATTCAAATCCAGCTTTAAGCTTTCTTCTTGTAAGGAGTTCACTCGTTTAGAGCGCCCTTTATTATCAGCTATAGCTGTCAACTCATCAGACCCGTTTGAGATTTTATAATCAGCATTTCTCAGGGGCTCACCAGAGGGTAATAACATCTGAAATTTTTCGTTATAAGCTTCGTAAGCTGGTAACCCTTTAAGATTTACACCTACTTCAGCCCCACTTTTAAAAATGTGTTGCCCTGCTTTAGCCTCAAATTTTGCAGGTGTAATCAATGTAATCCCATTCTTATTTAGTATGATTTGAGAACCACCAGCCATATATTACCTGTTTTTATTAAATTCAAAAAATTAAGCTCGAAATTGACTTAATATATAAAACGAATATTTCAAAATTTTTTAATTTAGATATGACTTTCATCATTGCCCTTCAACTGAAGGATAGCATCGTTGTTACAGCAGATAAAAAAAGTGGTTGTCATAAGTGAGGAAAAAATAGACAGCTTTAACGAATGTCATACATTAAAACTTCATACTTGGGATAATGGAATTATTATTGGAACAGGAGAGAGCTATGTAATACATCGGTCCATAGTTCTTTTCAAACAACTAGGGTATTCAAATATTCAGAAACTACCTCAATGCTTAGAAATATCAAAACAAATCAGAGAATTAGAAATAGGGGAAAATCACTATCAGGTCGAGAATACCAAACTTTGAACCGTACCGGGTTTGTCGGAGACCAACTTTCTTGAGAGAATGTCCCGATGACAAAACCAAAATATACCCCTGAAATCAGAGAAAGAGCGGTTCAATTATTGATTGAATCCGAAAAAGATTATC
>NZ_VOXR01000035.1:0-22862 GCF_013420645.1 Acinetobacter sp. C15 | reverse complement strand
CACCAGTGAGGGGTTGTCCTGACTGTAATTGTTTTAAAGCTGCTTCGAAATCAAAGTTGTTTGCCATGATGTGTCATTTCCTGTTTGATTCAGTTTATTGAAATGACACAGATTTTTGAACACTACCTATTTTCTTTTTTGGGATTTCTAATAAAAGGTGAGGATATTCTAAAGTACCTGTTATATGTAATGTTCCCTGTTTCAACATTTATGCTGATTATTCTGTATTTTGTAAGAGTGAGTTTACAGCACGTCCGTTCTGTACAATCTCAAATGATGCAGCTTGAACTACGAATGACACTTTGTCAGTTTATTCATAACTATGCTGAAGATTCAGAAAAACTACATAAGAAAAATGCAGCAGGCTTTGAGAAATTTGAAAATATTATCTTTTCACCCCTTGTATCATCAGATGACAAAATCCCAACCACATTTGATGGTATGGAACAACTTGCTAAATTAGTGAGTGAATTTAGGAAGTAAACGCACCAATAAAACTCATAATTGGCATAAAAAATGCTTACTTTTGATGCGTAAATTTACAGAGGTTTTGCTTTGAAATTGAAAAACATAAGCCAAAGCAAAACATCTTCGTGACAAAAGGAACAGCATGAACATCTACACTCAACGAATAGAACACATTTCAGAGGGAAGCACTTTTGAAACTGTCGAACTCAGCTTCGACACCCGCCAAAAGAGCCGATTTCGTGCAACATTAAAATCAGGTGCCGATATTGGTGCTGACCTGCCGCGTACCGGCATTTTGCGTAGCGGCTCATTTATTGCCACTGAACAAGGCGATTTACTTCGGGTCGATGCCAAACCTGAGCACCTGATGCGAGTGGTCGCCCAAACCGATTTTGATTTATTGAAAGCTGCCTATCACTTAGGCAACCGCCATGTACCATTGATGCTCACGCCAACTGCACTGTATTTTGAACCAGATCATGTGCTGGCCGAAATGGTCATTGGACTGGGCCTGACTGTGAATGAAGTCAAGCATCCTTTTGAACCGGAAAGCGGGGCATACGCACAGCACAGTCATGATCATCGTTTAAGCCCGATCAAGGCCATTCACGCCCATGCCCATCACTAATGCAGTGCAACTGCTCAAGCTGCTGACCTTGTCTTCGACAGCATTACCGGTCGGAGCGTATTGCTATTCGCAAGGGGTAGAAAGTGCGATTGATCAGGGCCTGATTCAAGATGAAAGCAGTAGCATCGCCTACTTTGAAGAAGTCTTGGAGATGCTACTGGTACGTTTTGAACTACCGGTCTTAAAACGGCTGATGCAATTTTATGATGATGACACACAGTTTGATTATTGGGCGCAGATTTATCGTGCCAGTCGGGAAAGCCGTGAACTTTTAGCGGAGTCACAACAGCTGGCATTTTCTCTTAATGCATGGATTAAAGATGTGCTGGAAATGCCAGTGATGGTGAAAAAACAGCTGGGTTTTGTACCGGTTTATGCCCAGCTCTGCGGCCAGTTGGGTTTAAACGAAGCAGATGTATTAACCGCTTATACCTTTACTGTGCTGGAAAATCAGGTGCTGGCAGCTGTGAAAACCGTTCCGCTCGGGCAGATGAGTGGACAACGGATTTTATGGCATTTACATGAGCAGGTTCCAGCAGCCATCGAAAAAGCATTAATGCTGGAAGATGAGCAGCTCAGTAGCGCCTTACCCAATTACGCCATGCTGAGTATGGCGCATGAAACCCAGTATTCACGCTTATTCCGTTCTTAAAGTCTTCCTTTTTAAAGGGGGATTGAGAGGGCGTAAAAATTTAATCAATATTTCCTCTCTCTGGGAGAGGGAAATCACCTCACCTTAGCGCAGTATTGCTGCTCATCTCCTAAGGGGAGAGGGAACACAAGATTCCTCCTCTCCCTATGGGAGAGAGTTGGGAGAGGGAAAATAAAAGGAAAATCAACATGACAGAACGTTCTCCATTACGTGTCGGCATCGGTGGTCCAGTCGGTTCAGGTAAAACTGCACTTACTCTCAATTTATGTCAGGCCTTGCGCCAGCGCTATAACATGGCGGTGGTCACCAATGATATTTATACCAAGGAAGATTCCAACTTCCTTACCCGCAACGAAGCCATGAGCCCAGACCGGATTGTCGGTGTGGAAACCGGTGGCTGTCCGCACACTGCCATCCGTGAAGATGCTTCGATTAACCTGGCAGCCATTGACGACTTGTGCGAAAAGTTTGATGGTCTGGAACTGATTATTATTGAAAGTGGTGGCGATAACTTGGCGGCGACCTTTAGCCCGGAATTATCCGATCTGACCTTATATGTGATTGATGTGGCCGGTGGTGAAAAAATTCCACGTAAAGGTGGGCCGGGCATTACCAAATCCGATTTGCTGATTATCAACAAAACCGATTTAGCTCCGATGGTCGGCGCCAGTCTGGAAGTGATGGATCAGGATGCCAAGCGCATGCGTGGTGATAAACCGTTTTTATTTTCTAACATGAAAACCAAAGATGGTTTGGAGCAAATTATTGAGTTTATTGAAAAGCAGGGCCTGTTTAAAAACTAAATAGCCTAAGTAATATCACCAATTCTCCCTGATTCTAAAAAGATGGCTACGGCTGTCTTTTTTCTTTTGTGCATTTAACATTTGTGCTGCTTGAATATCGAATCAAAAGCCCATCTATCTTAAGTTATTTCTATATCTATATTTAAATATTAGATTGGGCAGGGCAGATAAAACCTTAACTGGACAGAAACTCGGCCAGTCTTTTCTTTTATCCACCAGAAAAATAGCCAAGATATGGATGAAATGTGAACTTGTACATACAGGAACGCAACAAAAAATTGCCAGTAAATTCATGCCGATTGCTGAAAATGCAGCCATCTGAACAGGGGGTAAATTGCATGAAAAAGCTGGCTTTTGTGTCGCTGGTGGCTGTGGCGCTTACCGGGTGTGTGGTCACGCCGTATGAGAGTGGTCCACGACATAGCGTCTATACCGGATATGATCGAGGCTATTCAACTTATCCATATACCGTGTCGCGTTGGGAACATGAACGCCGTCCGGTGTATATTCAGCAGCGTCCATCGGTTAAGCCGGTAAATCGTCCACATGCTCAACGTCCGCATGAGCAAAAACCGGGTCAGGCCAACCGTCCTGCACATAAACCGACACAGAGTAAACCTGCACAAAGCAAACCAGTAAAGCCAAATCGTCCGGTGGCCAACAAGCCTCCCGTAAAGAAGCCACAGGCGAGTAATCCAGCTAAGGCCAAACCCGTCACGGCTTTGCCGCCGACTTCTGGGGTGCAGCGTCCATTACGACCGGGCGTATAAATCAAAAAGGATTCCATCTGGAATCTTTTTTTATAACCGTTCAATCAAACGTTAAAGTGATTTCTGATACAGTCCGGCGCGGACTGTACCGGCTTTGGTTTCCTTGATTTGCTGCCAGGAGGCCGGCAGTTTTAGCTGGTTTAGATCACGGTCGGCTTCGACATAAATCAGGCCTTTATCCTGAATTAATGGATCAGCCAGTTGTGCCAGCTGTTCCCATAAATCCAGGCTATAAGGCGGATCAAGAAACACCAGATCATAGCTGTCTTTCAGACTGGCCAGCGCCTGCTGTGCAGTACTGATTTTTAACTGGGCCCGGGCTTTGGTGACTTTTAACAGTTCTAGGTTCTGGGTCAGGAACTGGGCTTGAGTGCGGTCCGGTTCAATCATGGTGACCTGTGCAGCACCACGTGATAGCGCTTCAAAGGAAAGCGCCCCCGAGCCGGCACACAGGTCCAGCACTTTGGCATTTTGCACATCCCACATCAGCCAGTTAAACAGGGTTTCACGCACCCGGTCCGGCGTCGGGCGTAAACCGTCAATACTGGCAAAGGCCAACTGGCGACGTTTCCAGTCTCCACCAATAATTCGTAGCTGGTTTTTCATGGTTTAGTCACTCTCTATTGTGGCAGATGGGGCAGCGGCCGGTGTTGCTGGCGCAGATGCAGCAGTATCCTGAGCCGGAGTGGTGGTGCTACGAGCACCTTCGGCACTTGGCAGTTCACTTGGCTTTAAACCGGCGGTCATCAGGCCACCACTAATTTGGGCCGCAGATGGGCGAATCGGATTCTTGTCTTTGTTGAGTAGCCAGTAATCCAGAATTGGACGGGCCAGGGCAGTGGCAGCACTCCCACCACGGCCATTTTCCAGAATCACCGCAATGGCAATTTCAGGTTTTTCTGCCGGAGCGAAGCCGACAAATAAACCGTGGTCAAGCTGACGGTCGGTGAGCAGCGCTTCATTATAGCGTTTGCCCTGCGCAATACTTTTGACCTGCGCGGTCCCGGTTTTTCCGGCAATTGAATATTGCAGGCCGCTTTTAATGCCTTTACCGGTGCCTGATTGAATGACATCCACCATGGCATCGCGCATTTTAATCCAGTCTTCATCGGTCCCGTTAAATTCAATGCGGCCATTGGTACCATTATGCACCTTAAATGGCCGTGCACCGCGGCTTTCACGCAGCACGTGTGGCGTGACTTTAAAGCCCTGGTTGGCGGTAATGGCCGTAGCCATGGCCAGTTGTAATGGCGTCGCGGTAAAGGCACCCTGACCAATACTGACCGAAATGGTCTCACCGCGCATCCATTTGGCATTGCGGGTACGCATCTTCCATTCCGGACTTGGATATAGGCCGGTGCTTTCACTTGGTAAATCGACACCAGTGCGCTCACTAAAACCAAACTGGCGCATCCAGTCATTCATCTTTTCAATGCCCATCCGGTAGGATAGTACATAGAAATAGGTATCACAGGACACCACCTGAGCGGTGTGCATGTTGACAATGCCATGCCCCGATTTTTTATGGTCACGGAAGCGGTGGCTGTCGCCTGGTAAGGTGAAATAGCCATAATCCTGAATCGCAGTGCTCCAGTCGACCAGACCATAATGAATCCCGCCTAGACCAAACATCGGCTTAATGGTCGAGCCGGGCGGATAGACTCCTTGCACGGCACGGTTATACAGCGGCTGGTCAATATTGTCGCGCAGGGCAGCATAATTGGTATGGCTGATGCCGGTGACAAAGAGGTTCGGGTTAAAGCTGGGGCTCGACACCAGCGCCAGAATTTCCCCGGTACGTGGATCGAGCGCGACAATCGCACCACGGCGGCCAGCCAGCTGTTCAGAGGCCACCACTTGTAAGCCATAATCTAAGGACAGGTATAGATCATTACCGCGAACCGGATCTTTACGGCCCAAGTGACGCAGCACATTACCGTGTGCATCTGCCTCGACCGATTCATTGCCCGGTACGCCATGCAGTAAATGTTCGTATGATTTTTCTACGCCAATTTTACCAATCAGGTTGGTGCCGGCGTAGGCATCTTTATCAATCTCTTTCAGCTCTTTGTCATTGATCCGGCCCACATAACCAATCACATGCGCAAACAGCTCACCATGTGGATAGTAACGGGTCATCTGGGTTTCAATATTCACCCCGGGAAACTGGAATTTTACTTCACTGAAACGGGCAATATCGGTTTCGTTCAGATTCAGTTTAATGGAGACCCGTTCAGTTTTACGCGCGGTTTTAATCCGGCTCTGGAAGCGTTCAATATCTTCTTCAGTCAGTTCCAGAATCGGGGTCAGCCGTTCGATGGTGGCATCAATATCTTCCACATCGGCACGGCTTAAGGTCGCGGTAAAGACCGGATAGTTATCGGCCAGCAGCACCCCATTACGGTCATAGATATAACCGCGTGCGGGCGCTAAGGGTTGCAGGCGAATCCGGTTTTTGTCAGATGCGGTGGCAAACTCATCAAAGCTGCTGATTTGCAGATAGGCATAACGCACCACCAGCAGCAGTAAAAAGAAACTGACCAGCCCGATAGAGATGAATACCCGATTGCGAAAAATGCGCTTTTCTTGCTGAACGTTTTTTAAAGGAAAGTGCTGTTTCATATGCAATCGGCTTAAACAGATCAAGGAGATGAGAATAGGGCTGTTATTCTAGCCGATAACACAGCGCTTTGCGTATGCCTGCATGACCGATTCGACACAAATAATGTGATTTAGGTTTTTGACTTTTGCGACAATAAAAAGATCGGCTGCTGTATATAAGAATCTGGGTAAATCTGCTACAGTCAAAAAAATAAAACAGGATTGTTTTACAATTAGAATTAAGGAACTTGGTGAAAATAATGAAAAAAGTATATTCCTTAGTGGCATGTATTGCGCTGTGCAATGTGGCCTATGCCGAAGAATCTTCTTTTTTCCCACAGGCAAAATTGACCGGGGAAGATACAAAAACCTGGAATATCGGGGCAGGAATTACACAAAAATTACTTCATTTAAATGCAGAATGGGTCAATCCCTACGGCATTGCCTATGCCAAAGCCGGGGCATTTTTAAATGGGGATCATGAACCGGGTGGACAAATTGGCTTTCGCTTGCCATATCATTTCACCGGTAAAGATAAAAATGGTTATTATATCGGAGCTTATGCGGGTCATCTTGAATCCAAAGTGGTCGACCAGAAAGAGAAAGCACGTCTGGGCGCTGGTGTAGATCTTGCTTATGTCTTGCTGAGCCGTGAACGGATCAGTACCTTTAGTGTGGGGATTGGTGCAGGTGAAAAACTGGAAGATCGGGCCGGTCGGGTGATTGCAGAAACCGAGCCAAAACTACAATTTTCCTATACTTTAAGTGTGGGTTTATAGCCAGAATAGCGAGTTAAATGCTTTTAGAATCCGGTAATTAGAAATAAATATGGAAAATATGCATGCTTGAGTACATCAATCAGTTGTGGCAAACCTTTTTGAATCGCCCGGATTTTTGGGCTGTGCTCAGCATTATCCCTGTCACCGCTTTTGTGACCTGGGCCCACGTGTGGATGGCACTGAAAATGGTGTTCTATCCCATTAATTTCTGGGGCTTTCATTTGGGGCCATTGCCGGTGGGCTGGCAGGGGATTGTGCCGAGAAAGGCCGGGCGTATTTCAGGCATTATTACCGACAATACCTTGTCTAAACTGGGCTCATTGCGCGAATTTCTGGATGCCATGGACCCGGAAGATATGGCACGGATTATTGGCGAGCAGGTCGGTTTTGAGCTGGAGCATTTAATTGATGAGGTGATGATCGACCGCAATGCTGTGCTGTGGGAAAACCTGCCCTATTCAATTAAGCGCCGCATTTATGCCCAGGCACATAAACAGCTGCCTGCGGTGCTGCGTGAACTGGTCACTGAACTGACTTTGAATGTCGAGTCACTGGTCGATATGCGCGAAATGGTGGTACGCCAGATGGAAGGTGACCGCCGTTTAATGGTGCGCATGTTCCTGAAAGTGGGCCAGAAAGAAATTAACTTTATCTGGCATATCAGTGCGTTAATCGGGATGTTCTTTGGTATATTCCAGATGATTGTCTGGTTTATTGTGCCGTGGCACTGGACCGTACCATTCTGGGCCGCCATCTGGGGCTTTTTAACCAACTGGATTGCGATCTGGATGGTGTTCAACCCGATTGAACCGCATTATGTGAAGTATCCACAATTTTTTACGCGAACACAGAGTCGCAAATTTCCGTGGATTAAACCTGTTATTCCGCGCATTGGCACCTATAATGTTCAGGGTGCCTTTATGAAGCGCCAGGAAGAGGTGTCTGATGTATTTGCCAGTGTGGTCACCGAAGATTTAATTACTTTAAAATCCATTATGACCGAAATGATGTATGGCAGTAAAAAAGACAAGACCCGTCGGATTGTTAAACGCCATATTAATGAAATTATGGAAACCCCACTGGTCAGAACCTCTTTACAATTGTCTTTAGGGCCAAAAGAATACGCAAAACTCAAGACAGACTTGATCGATCGCTCAATTGAAATTACGATGGTGCCTGTATGCGACCCAGCCTTTAATGCGAGCCGTGCACAGAAAATCTATCAAATGTTTAGAGAACGTATTCTTGAACTTACACCAAGAGAGTTTCAAAATTTATTGCGTCCTGCCTTTCAGGAAGATGAATGGATCTTGATTGTATTGGGAGGGGTAACCGGTTTTATTGCTGGTTTAATACATTTGTTTGTCGCTTTCTTATAATTGGATGCTGGACAGCATGTCGAACCTGAGTTCGTCATGAACAAAGTGTCATGTACATTGTTAAAAATGAGGATGTTTTTTTATGCGCATTATCTTACTCGGACCACCTGGAGCAGGTAAAGGTACACAAGCTCAGTTGATCTGTAAGCGCTACAATATCCCACAAATTTCAACCGGTGATATGCTCCGTGCTGCGATTCGTGAAGGTACTGAATTAGGTCTACAGGCTAAAAACGTAATGGAAAGCGGTGGTCTGGTTTCAGATGAATTGATCATCGGTTTAGTGAAAGAGCGTATTGCTCAACCTGATTGTGCCAATGGCTGCATTTTTGATGGTTTCCCGCGTACTATTCCACAAGCGGAAGCGCTGGAAAAAGAAGGTATCAACATTGATCACGTGATTGAAATTGATGTACCGGACGAAGAAATCGTACAGCGTCTGTCTGGTCGCCGTCAGCACCCGGCTTCTGGTCGTGTTTATCACATCGTTTACAATCCGCCAAAAGTGGAAGGTAAAGATGATGAAACGGGTGAAGATCTGGTACAACGTCCAGATGACCAGGAAGAAACCATTCGTAAGCGTTTAGCGTCTTACCACACTGAAACTGAGCAGCTGGTTGGTTTCTACCAAGGCCGCGCAGCGACAGGTGAAAATGCACCGACGTATGACAAACTTAACGGTCTGCGTCCAATTGAAGACGTACAAGCGGATCTGTTTGCAATTTTAGATCAGGCAAAATAATCATCCGCTGATTGTTTTGACTTTAAGGGAGTCCTCGGTCATAGTAGGGCTCCTTTTTTATTTGCGTGCGTATAAGGAAACTGCCTCGGTGAAAATTGGTATGTTAATTTTAATGGTGCTGTTCCTGGCCATGTTGGTGGGTCTGTTTTATATCAGCTATAAAATGCTGCTAAAAGTGCGTCAGCAAGAACGTGCTGAAAATGCCAACCAGCCACAGCAACGTCAATTGCATCCTAAATTGCAGGCGCAATTAGAGCAGCAGAAAAAAGCGCAAGATAAAGACGCACAAGACTAAGCGGCTTTTGGTCGCCCGGCTTAGGTCGGCATTATTGAATGATCTACCTCGAATATGCAGCGCAGGTCATCTTCAAGTATAAAAAAAGCTGAATTCAGGATTCAGCTTCAATATTTTTGACTGCAATCTGGCGCGCAGCTCCAAACTCAAACCGGTCTGGCCAGTTACAGACATCGGCCACTACACATTCATGACATTTAGGCTTGCGAGCAATGCAACAATAGCGGCCATGCAGAATCAGCCAGTGGTGCGCATCAACGATAAATTCTTTGGGAATCACCTTCACCAGACGGTGTTCCACTTCCAGCACATTTTTACCCACGGCTAAACCGGTCCGGTTGCCGACACGGAAAATATGGGTATCAACTGCCATGGTCGGTTGACCAAACGCCGTGTTCAGCACCACATTGGCTGTTTTACGCCCCACACCCGGTAAGGCTTCCAGATCGGCCCGATTTGCCGGTACCTGACTGTTATGCTTTTCAATCAGGATTTTACAGGCCTTAATCACATTTTCCGCTTTGGAATTATATAGGCCAATGGTCTTGATATAGTCCTTTAGCCCATCAACCCCCAGTGCATAAATCGCTTCCGGAGTATTCGCTACTGGAAATAACTTATCTGTGGCTTTGTTCACGCTGACGTCGGTGGCCTGCGCCGATAAGGTCACTGCCACCAGCAATTCAAACGGTGAGGAGAAATTCAGTTCGGTGGTTGGATGCGGACGCTGTTCACGCAAGCGCTCAAAAAAGGTATAGACCTGCTTTCGGGTCAAGTTTTTTACCGGTTTGACTGCGCTGCTCATGAATTAGGCCTCTCCCTGTAAGTGCTGTAATTGTTGCTGAAGCTGCGCCAGTTGCGCGCGCTTGTTGGCATCTTCACGCACACTCAGCTGTTTTTCTAATTTTTTGATCTGGGTTCTGAGCTTGGCCAGCTCAATGGTGGTTTTGGCATCGTGGGTGACAGCCGGATGATCGGCTTTTTCAACCATCTGGATTTCAGGCACTGCATCGGTCTGCTGCGAGAACTGGGCGAACAGCGCGGTATCAATCTCAGCACGCACCACGGGCCCTTTACGGTGCAGGCGGCGCAGCTCTTCACGCTGAATGTGCGCATAATAGCGCTGGCGTAAATCCTTCTGCTCGCTCATCCGTTCCGCGTCTGTGGGTACGGGTTTAACATCTTCGACCAGATCAATACAGTCCACCGGGCAGGGTGGAATACACAGTTCACAGCCGGTACACAGGTCGGTCAGAATGCTGTGCATCAGTTTGCCGGAACCTAAAATGGCATCGACCGGGCAGGCATTAATACATTTGGTACAGCCAATACATTCATCTTCACGAATCACCGCTTTCATACGCTGCGGACGGCCATCGGACTGAATGGGCCAGACACTGGCTTCGGCGGTTAAGCGTTCTCTGCCCAGCAGTTTGGCCAGCGCATCGGCAACCGGTTGACCGCCCGGTACACATTTATTGGCGGCTTCACCTTCGGCAATCGACTTTGCATAGGGTAAACATCCATCCCGATGTCCACATAAACCGCATTGGGTTTGAGGAAGCAGGGCATCAATATTCTGGATGAGAGCAATTTGCGAATTCATGTAAAAACCACGGCTGCGAAGGGCGCAGAGAAAGCGAACAATAAACCTGAGCCGCAGATTCTAGCATGTTTTCAAGCATTAAGCTTGTGTACAAAGTTGGACCATAATCTGCTTTATTTTTGGGCAAAATGGTCAATTTTAAATACATATTTGCTTACAAAAAATGGAATAATTTTTCAATTTTGATCAATCTAATTTATTGAAAATATGGATTAAATAAAGTTTTTTGAAAAAAACTATTGTAGATTGTTAACAAAAGATATTTAATATTTTGCGCCAAAATAAATCATTGATTGAAATTTTGCCCAATTTTGATCCAACATTCTGCTGAGGATTAAGCGTTGAAATATAACAGCCTTAACGATTTCCTAGATTACGTTAAAATACGTGATGCCTATCAACCAGAGTTTCTACAAGCAGTAGAAGAGGTGATGACCAGCCTGTGGCCATTCATTGAAAAGAATCCTCAATACGCTGCACATGGTCTGTTAGAGCGTTTAGTCGAGCCAGAACGTGCGATCCAGTTCCGCGTTTCCTGGGTAGATGATCAGGGTCAAACTCATGTGAACCGTGCGTTCCGTGTTCAATACAACTCGGCAATTGGTCCATTCAAAGGTGGTATGCGTTTCCACCCGTCAGTGAACCTGTCTATCCTGAAATTCTTAGGTTTTGAACAGACTTTCAAAAATGCCTTAACTACTTTGCCAATGGGCGGCGGTAAAGGCGGTTCAGACTTTGACCCTAAAGGTAAATCTGAAGGCGAAATCATGCGTTTCTGCCAGGCGTTAATGATCGAGCTTTATCGTCATTTAGGTTCAGATACAGATATCCCGGCGGGTGATATTGGTGTAGGTGGCCGTGAAGTTGGCTATATGGCCGGTATGATGAAAAAGCTGAGCAATGACACTTCATGTGTGTTCACGGGCAAAGGCTTAACATTCGGTGGTTCTTTGGCACGTCCAGAAGCAACAGGTTACGGTACAGTTTATTTCGCTGAGGAAATGCTGAAAACTCGTGGCGACAGCTTCAAAGACAAAGTCGTAGCAATCTCTGGTTCAGGTAACGTCGCGCAATACGCTGCTGAAAAAGCCATGTTCCTGGGCGCGAAAGTGGTTTCACTGTCTGACTCTAACGGTACTGTGTATGTGAAAGATGGTTTCACAGACGAATTGCTGAAAGAAGTGATGGATCTGAAAAACATCAAACGTGGCCGTATCTCTGAATTTGCGTCTAAACACGGTTTTGAATACTTGGAAGGCAAACGTCCTTGGGGTATCAAGTGTGACATCGCGCTGCCATGTGCAACTCAAAACGAGTTAAACGGTGAAGATGCTGAGGTATTACTGGCTAACGGTGCAATCTGTGTGGCTGAAGGTGCCAACATGCCGTCTACTTTAGACGCAGTTGAGAAATTCGTTGAGGCGAAAATTCTGTATGCACCAGGTAAAGCATCAAATGCTGGTGGTGTAGCGACTTCTGGTCTGGAAATGTCTCAAAACGCATTACGTTTGGGCTGGACGTTTGAAGAAGTAGATGAGCGTTTACACGCAATCATGAAAGAAATTCACCGTAACTGCGTGAAATACGGTACTCAGGAAGATGGTACTGTTAACTACGTAGACGGCGCAAACATTGCAGGCTTCGTAAAAGTTGCTGATGCAATGCTGGCTCAAGGAGTATACTAAGTTTTAACTGCGTATAAGCTGAAAAAACCGAGGCACTGACCTCGGTTTTTTTTATGGGTTATTTTTTAAGATCTGCTGTTAATTGATCCGGCCAGTTTCAACCGTCATATCGTGTACATAGGCATATTTGGATTGATCAGCCGCCGGGTTTTTCAGTTCATAACGCTTGACCCGAATAATCTGGCGTTCATTCGGATTGTGCTGAAAGCCTTCAATTTGGTCATAGAATAAAATCCAGTCCTGATCAACTTGGGTTTTCAGACCCTGTTCATTGTATTTGACTTCGCGTACCTGCAAGCAGGTTTGTGGAGCAACGCCGGTACAGGCTTTGGTTTCCGGGGAAATTTCCAGGAAGATGGTTTCACCGGCCGACTGGTATTTGGTTTCCGGCGTCATTTTGCCCTGAAAAGTATGTTGCTGGCCATCTGCAGCGGTCAAGATTAAGCTCGGTTGTTGCGTATTTTTCATGTCCAGCTGCACGCTGACAGGTTTTTGGAACAGGGCAGCAGCAAAACGTTCCTGCTGCATGGCGCTGGCTTCACAGGCCATTTCGGTACTGATTAACATACCCACCTGTAACTGGTTGTTGTTAATCTGCCAGTTACCACCCATCTGGTTACAGCTGGTGCCAATACTTAAACGGCCATTGTCATTAAAATTCAGGGTCAGGGGTTTGGCTGCACCGGTATCTAAAGACCATTGGTAAGCGCTGACAATCTTATCGGTATTTTGTTGTTGTAATACAGACACTGCAAGATCTCCCGCACGTTGCAGATCACTACTCTGGCAAGCGGCCAAGCTTAAAGGGAAAAGTAAAATGGCTAAATATTTGAGTTTCATTTTATAAATAAAGCACTTATCGGAAATTCATCAGAATATAACCGATTTGCTATTTAAAAAAATGGATACATTTGCACTTTTCCGGTTGCAAAATGTATCCATAAGTAATTTTTTGTTAATAAATAAGAAAAAGTTATGTTTGGTCGCGCTAGATTTTAGTCAAAACGGTAAATATCCATACCCAGTGCACCCATGGTAAAACTGCTATGCACAATACTAAAACGATGACCGGTGCCCATGCTAAAAAACAGGGGTGCCAGATGTTCGATAGTGGGATGGTTGCGATTGACATACGGAATGGTCGGCCAGTCCAGTACCGCATCATAGTCCTGATGTGCCAGTTTGCTGACCACATAATTACGGAAGGTCGAAGCCCATTCTGGCACCACGCTGTGCTGGTTGTCCCAAGATAGCTCTCTTAAATTGTGGGTAATACTACCTGAACCAATCAGCAGAATTTGGCGTTCTCGTAACACCGCCAAGGTCTGGCCAATTTTGTACAGATCTGCAGCTTGCAGATGCATCGGCAACGACACTTCAATTACCGGAATGTCGGCTTCAGGATACATATGCAGCAAAGGCATCCATACCCCATGATCGCGCGGGCGGGTGCTGTTGGCATGCGCATTAAAACCGGCATTGGCCAGTAGCTGTAATACTTCTTCGGCCAGCTCAGGTTGTCCCGGTGCCGGATAGCGAATCTGGTACAGCTCTTCCGGGAAGCCGCGGAAATCATGCCAGGTTTCTGGACGAATACCGGTGTTGACTTCAAGACTGCGACTTTCCCAATGCGCCGACATCACCACAATCGCCTGCGGTTTGGGCAGGTTGGTGCTTAAACGGGCAAGCGCCGGCCCGACCTGTTCAGGATTGAGCGCGAGCATAGGCGAACCATGCGATATAAATAAGCCGGGAAGGGTCTGTAAATTCATAATGAAAGCCTATGTCACGATTCTGATCCTATCATGTCAAAGCGACATGCTTTATTAAACCGGGTCGGGTTCAACAGAATGTTCTAAATACGAAACAATGGGTAGGGTTTTCTTAACCCGCCCGATGATAAGGATGATTATGGTTAATGCTCATGGCCCGGTACAGCTGTTCAATCAGCATCACTCGCACCAGTGGATGCGGAAGGGTCAGTTTAGATAAAGACCAGTGCCATGCTGCAGCTTTACGTACTGCTTCCGAATGACCATCCGGGCCGCCAATCGCCAAGGCAATATCATTGCCTTCCAGCATCCAGCCTTTCATGGTTTCAGCCAGTTTTTCGGTGCTGAATTCACGTCCACCCACTTCTAGTGCAATCAGGGTTTCATTGGCTTTCAGGGCATTTAAGATGCTGTCACCTTCAATCTGCCGGTATTTTAAAATATCGGCTTCTGAATCATTTTTGCCGCGTTTGGCCATCGGCAATTCAATAATCTGGGTTTGTACAAAAGGCTGTATACGTTTGAAATAATCTTCAAAACCAGTCAGTACCCAAGCCGGCATTTTTTGACCAATGGTCAGAATACGAATTTTCATAATAAAACAGGCAAGAAAATGAAAAGTAATTATAACCTTGAAAGCCGCTTGTGCAGGAGAAAAGACACAATTTGAAATTGTAATCTGTATGCTGCTGTTGCTTTAATGAGCCACAGGACAATAAAACCTGCTTTTGTATGGAACAATAATAAATGTGGTTATTTCAACAGATTAAAAACGGTTTAGGGATATTGGGTTGTACTTTGCTGCTGGGCTGGATGCAGCCGCTATCCGCCGCCATTTCATTATATGAACCGGCTGATCCGCAAAATTTGAAAGTCTATTTGCAGCAGATTATCGGGCCGCCGGGCGTGTACCGTAATCATAAAAATATTGAAGAATTGAACCGGGTTTCGGCCTGGATTAAAGAGCAGATGCGTTTATTCGGCATTCCATGCCAGTACCAGACTTATCCGGTGAATGGAAAAAGTTATCGCAATGTGGTCTGTCATTTAAAAGTGGGCCGTTCAGATCGGGTGATTTTAGGTGCGCATTATGATGTGCATGGCAACCAGAAGGGCGCTGATGACAATGCTTCCGGTGTGGCCGGATTAATTGAAATAGCGCGTATTTTAAGCCAGGAAAAAACCAAGCTGCCGCATAATGTCGAGTTTGTTTTTTATACCCTGCAAGAAGCACCGTATTATCAGACCGAGTTTATGGGCAGTCAGGTACATGCCAAATCTATTCTGGCCGAAAAAGAGCATATTCAGGCAGTCTATGTGCTGGAAATGATTGGCTACTATGATTCGCGTTTAATCCAGCAGTATCCGATGGGGTTAAAATGGATTTATCCAAGTCATGGCAATTATATTGCCGCGATCAGTAATTTTCAGTCCAATGCGCTGGGTGAGCAATACTGTCAGCAGATGCGCCTGTTAGATAAATTGCAGTGTGAACGGCTGGTGATGCCGGCGTTTGTCAGTGCAGCCGGGTTTTCGGATCATCGCAGTTATTGGCAGCATGATATTCCAGCACTGCTGATTACCGATACTTCGCATTATCGTAATCCGAATTATCATACCGAAAAGGGTACGCTGGATACTTTAAATGTCACCAAAATGGGCCAGGTGATTGATGGGCTGATTCATCAACTGCTCGGGGCAACGCCATAAGCGGCCATAAAAAACGCAGCCCTGAAATAGAGTAGGACTGCGGTCAAACAGGCCATTCATCTGGAGTTTGAATGGCCATACGATGAGCAGGAATAAAGAAAGAAACTTACAGCAATATGCTCTGTATTATTATAGATGGAGATGAACGGAAATTTTTCAAGTGGAACATTTCATCACCCGAAAACAACAAAAGAGAGCCGAAGCTCTCTTTTGTGGAGAAGATATGAAGGCACCACTTAGTGACGTGCAGCCTTACCTTCTTCTACCGGTTTTACAATCGGCGCTTTCACCAGTGGTTTTGGCATTGAGGTTAATGCCAGCGGTAAAATCTCATCAATGGATTTCACTGCTTTAATTTCCAGACCGTCTTTGACGTTATCCGGAATTTCCGCCAGGTCACGGACGTTTTCCTGTGGAATAAACACCAGTTTAATACCACCACGGTGTGCGGCTAACAGTTTCTCTTTCAAGCCACCAATGCGCATAGCACGACCACGCAAGCTGGTTTCACCGGTCATGGCAATATCCGGACGGATTGGAATACCGGTAAAGGCTGATACCAGCGCGGTAGTTAGCGCCAGACCTGCCGATGGACCATCTTTTGGTGTTGCACCTTCAGGTAAATGCACGTGTACATCAGTTTCAGCAAAGACTGAAGATTCAATGCCTAAAGAGTCGGCACGGGTACGCACTACTGTCATGGCTGCTTTAATCGACTCCTGCATGACATCACCGAGTGAACCGGTGGTAATGAAAGTACCTTTGCCTTTCATGGTCGCCACTTCAATGGTCAGTAATTCACCGCCCACAGAGGTCCAGGCCAAGCCATTCACGCGACCCACTTCTGCTTCTTCTTCCGCCATGCCGAAGTCGAATTTGTGTGGACCCAAGTAGTCTGGCAAGTTGCCCGCGTTGACCTCAACCTGCAGGTTTTTGGCTTTTTTGCTGACCGCTTCTTTGACCACTTTACGTGCAATTTTAGAGACTTCACGTTCCAGGCTACGCACACC
Source organism: Acinetobacter sp. C15 (assembly GCF_013420645.1). Lineage (NCBI taxonomy): Bacteria > Pseudomonadati > Pseudomonadota > Gammaproteobacteria > Moraxellales > Moraxellaceae > Acinetobacter > Acinetobacter sp. C15. The sequence continues at coordinate 5,962 of NZ_VOXR01000035.1, read as the reverse complement.
GGCTTCACGGGTATAACGACGTACAATGTCACGAATCGCTTCTTCATGTACGGTCAGTTCTTTGCCACGTAAACCGTTATTCTTGATGGCTTTTGGCACCAGGTAACGATCGGCGATATTCACTTTTTCTTCTTCGGTATAACCCGGAAGACGAATCACTTCCATACGATCCAGAAGTGCTTCAGGAATATTCATGCTGTTGGCGGTACAGATAAACATCACTTCAGACAGGTCCAGGTCCAGATCTAAATAGTGATCATTGAACTTGTTGTTTTGTGATGGATCGAGTACTTCCAGCATCGCCGAGGCAGGATCGCCACGGTAGTCTTGCGCCATCTTGTCAATTTCGTCGAGCAGGAACAGCGGGTTCTTGACGCCAACTTTGGTTAAAGACTGCACAATTTTACCCGGCATTGCACCAATATAGGTACGACGGTGACCACGGATTTCCGCTTCATCACGGACCCCGCCTAGCGCCATGCGCACAAATTCACGGCCAGTGGCTTTGGCAATTGATTCACCTAAAGAGGTTTTACCAACACCCGGAGGACCCACCAGACACAGAATCGGGCCACGCAGTTTTTTCACGCGTGATTGAACTGCCAGATATTCCACAATGCGTTCTTTGACTTCGTCCAGACCATAGTGATCGGCATCCAGAATTTCCTGCGCTTTATTCAGGTTGATGCTGACTTTGCTGGCCTTGTTCCACGGCGTATCCAGAATTACTTCAAGATAGTTACGGACCACCGCCGCTTCACTCGACGCCGGTTGCATGGCTTTTAACTTGCGCAGTTCAGATTCGGCTTTTTTACGCACGTGTTCTGGTAAATCAGCTTCGGCCAAACGTTTTTCAATTTCCGCAACGTCATCTTCCGCACCGCCATTCATATCGGAAAGTTCGCGCTGAATGACTTTCATTTTTTCATTCAGGAAGTATTCGCGCTGGTTTTTTTCCATCTGGCGTTTGACAGAATCATGCAGGGTTTGCTCAATCTGCTGTTCTTCAGACTGTTGCAGCAAATAGGTCATGAGTTCCTGTAAATGTGCTTCAAACTCGTCGTGTTCCAGGAATTTCTGTTTCACTTCGATATTCAGTGGAACGCGGGTCGCCACAAAAAACAGCAATTGCAGCAGGTCATCAATTTTGTTGACCGCAGCAATCAGTTCACGCGCATTACGTAATTTTGCTTCGGCATATTGTGCAAACAGGGCACGCAATTCGAGCACACGTGTGGCCTGAACCTCACTGTCTACCGCAACCGTCATTGGGCTTAACTGATGTTCTGCTTTTAGATGGTCCTCTTCTTCGATAATTTCGACCAGCTTCGAGCGATGTAGACCTTCAATCAGGACTTTGATGCAGTTCTCATCATTTTCGTGATTCACAACTTGCACAATCTTCGCGACAGTACCGTATTGATATAAATTGTCGTGATCAATTTCTTCTGTAAGCGAATCTTTTTGCGCAACTACAAATACTAGATTGTCACTGTTACGAGCCACATCAACTGCATTGATCGATTTTTCACGACCTACAAATAGCGCAATTTGCATGTGCGGATAAACCACCACGTCACGTAGCGCTAAAAGCGGTAATACACTTGGAACCTGAGGCTCTAAGGTTTGTTCATTCATAATAATTTCAGACATGGGCACTCCTAATGAGTGACAACGGTGTTGCCATGTTTTTTATAGTGATGGGTAATTTAAAAATTACAAGGGCCGAAGTCTATAAATTGTTGGAAATTTAGCTAAGTTGATGATTTTAATTCATTGTTAATGATTATAAATCGCAAACTTGCGCTGAAAAGAATACTGGAAATGTGGACTGATCAGGGCATCTAACGGCTGATCCCAGGCCTCACGCGCCAAAGGGACATCCACAATCTGGAAATCATGACACAGCCCGACCCGCAGCGGTGTGGTCGGGGCGCTGGCCAGCGTTTTATCATAATAGCCGCCGCCCATCCCAATCCGGGTTCCGTGCCGGTCACAGGCCAGTAAAGGCATCAAGAGCAGATCAAGTTCGGAGACATGCTGGCCACGACTGGCCATCGGTTCCTGCATACCCAAACGATGGTAGGCAAAGCGTTTATTACGATATTGACCTTGCTGGATACGCACCCAGACCAGCCGGTCATTCATATTACAGATCATTGGTAAATACACCTGTTTACCTTGGGCAAAACAGAGTTCAATGATTTTAGTGGTATGAATTTCACCAAAGGCATGTAAATACACGCCAATTTTCTGAGCCTGTCGATACGCCGGCCAGGCGCGTAACCGCTGCAATACCTGCTGTTCAGTCTGACGCTGCTGAAAGCGGTTTAACTGGCGGCGTTGTTTGCGCAGCTGTTTACGGAGCTGGATCAGGTCGTGGGTCACAGAGCGGAGCATAAAAATGAGTGGTGCCCGCAGTTTAATCCTTTCTGCATGACTTGCAAAGGGAGCAGGACCGTTACAGATTTTCACTAATAAGATGTATTGCAAAAACCGGAGCTTATTGATGCTCAATTTGCAAGATCAAATGGGCTTCCGTCGGATTTTACAGCAAGCGGATAGATTTCTAGGGCCTGTTGTCTTTATGCTGATGCAGTGTTGATACGTGAGTATGACAAGAACAAATTAAAAATGAACACATGGTTAGGAAAACAATAACATGGACTATAAAAATACCCTGCGTAAATATCTGCTGCCGGCCGTTTGTGCTGTCACGGCACTCAGCGCTAGCGTTGCTCAGGCAGCCTCTACAGAAATGCCTGCACCGGCCAATTCCAAACAGGTTTTCTTTGTGGGCAATAACTGGGATGGAACGGTCACAGTGATTCGTCCTTCCGGTGATTTTGGCAAAGTGGGCGTGGTCAATATGATTCCTGACCGCAAAGAACGCTTATTAGAAATTCATTTAAATCCAGTGAAATTAATTGCCTACACTTACATTCAACAAACTGCAGGTGAGGGCAATGACCAGTTGGTGGATGATATGTATTCCACCCCAGATGGACAATCCATTGTAGCTTCACGTCCAAGTTTTGCCGATGTGGTATCCATCAACATTAAAACGGGCAAAATTAATTGGCGTACGCCAGTCGAAGGTTTCCGTGCAGACCACATGGCGGTTTCACCAGATGGGTAGCGTGTTGCTGTGTCGGCATCGTCAGGTAATGTGGTGCATGTCTTAGATATTCATACAGGTAAAGAATTGGGGCGTTTTGCAACAGGGGATAAACCGCACGAAAATATTTACTTTGCAGGTGGAACGAAAATCTTAAACTCTGCGATTGGTAACGTAGAAACCTCAATGGATGCACAGTGGCAAGACTTCACCAAAGGTAAGCGCTTTATTACCATTGCCGATGCCAACAATTATAAAGTTCTGAAAAAAATTGATTTCCGACCTGCTTTAGATGCCTTTGGACGTAAAGACCTGTCGAACTCGGTACGTCCGATGGTGTTCAGTAAAGATGAAAGCAAGCTCTATGCGCAGGTATCTTTCTTTAATGGTCTGGTCGAATATGATTTAAATCAGGACAAGATTACTCGCATCGCCCAGCTGCCGGGCAGTAGCACTATTCCTAAAGACCGGACCAAATGGGTCAATGACTCGCGCCATCATGGTTTATCCATTAGTGCCGATGGGGAAAAGCTCTGTGTAGCAGGCACCATGGATGACTATGCCACTATTGTGGACCGGCGCACCTTACAGGCCACTCAGCTCATTCCGGCCGGTAAACCGTATTGGGCAACCCGTAGTCCAGATGGAAAAAGCTGTGTGATTTCAGAAAGTGAAACCGATGTGGTCACGGTGATTGACTTCGCTACAGGAGAAAAAGTCCGCAGTGTGCCAGTGGGGAATCACCCACAGCGAGTACGTTTGGGTTATGCACCAAGCGATTGGTCGACGCCGTAATTTTTAAGCCGATCATAACAGGCAAAACATATTAAAGCGCTCAAGACGATATTTGAATTGAGCGCATTTTAGAATGGTTTACCTATGGAGCATGCACATGAAAGGGGCTCGATGGCTCGGTATTGGCTTTTTTGTTTTGGCTGTCGCGGTGTTGTTTACTGTGGTGTATATGTTTCAACCGCCGAATAAGACTGTTTCGGAAACAGTATGGATGAAACCGAACGCAGCTTCCACAGAGATAGAAACAACGCAAAGTCTATTTTCAGATGAATCTGAAAATGTAATTGAAACAAACGCTATGCTAGAGCGTGCTGCGGTATCTGCAGTTGAAATGCAGCAATTAATCCAGCAACGTGATCAGTTGTATTTAGGCTTTGAGCAAATTAGTACAGGGTTAAGCCAAGGGCAAAAACCTGATTTAAACCGTGTACAAAGTATGTTGCTACAGCAGGAACAGTTGGTACAAGCAGGCGTATTAAGAGCAGAAGATGCAATGAACTATAGCCAGTTCTTAAAGCAAATTTTACCTGAAATTGCAGGGCAAATTGATTTGCATATTTCGCGTTTAAAACGTCTGAACGTGGTGACAGGCTAAGCCCACAGATAAGCTTATGATCTGCTGTTATAAATACAGAGGATGTAAATAATTCTGTGTAAATACAGTTTTAAAAATACTTGGTTACACGCTCTTCAAACATGATACTAAAGCGATTCATAGCAGCTTTCCAATTCTGAATAGGCATCGTCCATTTTTTTGCTTGCTGCCATAATTGCTAAATATACCACCTTTTTCACGGAATCATCAGTTGGGAAGATTTTTCTTTTCTTGGTTGCATGGCGGATAACGCTGTTCAATGATTCAATCGCATTCGTCGTGTAAATCGCTTTGCGAATATCCATAGAGTAAGCGAAAAACGTGTTTAGATTCGACCAGTTGGCAAGCCATGACTTGCTGATTTGAGGATACTTCTCATCCCATTTTTGTCCAAATTCATCTAAAGCCTGTAAGGCTGCGTCTTCTGTAACAGCTTGATATATCTTTTTTAAATCGGCTGTGACAGCTTTGTAGTCTTTCCAACTCACATATTTAAGGTTGTTGCGTACCATGTGGATGATACACAACTGAATATGCGTATCAGGGTAAATTGTATTGATTGCATCAGGAAACCCTTTCAGTCCTGAGAAGCGCTGCTTCGCAAGGCAGGCAATCAGAATATCCTTTAAACCACGATTTTTCAGTTCTGTAAGGACTGAGAGCCAAAATTTAGAACCCTCGTTTTCTGACATCCACATACCTAATAAGTCTTTCTGTCCGTCTGTATTGACACCTAATGCCAGATACACCGCTTTGTTAATAATCGTACTATCTTGACGCACTTTCACGACGATACAATCCATATAGACAATAGGATAAAGGGCATCCAATGGTCGATTTTGCCATTCTATTACTTGTTCTTTAACTGCATCCGTTACTTTGGAAATAAGCGTTGGGGAGATGTTCGCATCGTACATTTCCTTGAATGTGGCAACAATATCTCGTGTCGTCATGCCTTTGGCGTATAGGGATAGGATTTGGCTATCCATTTGTGTGATACGCCTTGCGAAGCGCTGCTTCTCATCTTCTTGATCAGCTGGGGCTCAAAAGTGCCATCAAGATCTCTAGGCGTGTCTAGTTCAAATTCACCATCATCAGTAAATAGCCGCTTGGTTGTATAGCCATTACGTGTATTTTTGCCTATACGAGGGCTATTCTTCTCATAGCCTAAATGTTCAGTCAGTTCAGCATTGAGTGTAGTTTCAACGGTGAGTTTCTTTAGAGCTTTACTGAAATTATTCAGGTCAGCTTCTGTTTTTAAGTTCTTGGCAAATTCTTTTGCCAATGCCAGCATTGCTTCATCTTTCATGGTAAACACCTGTGTTGCCCGTTATTTAAAACCTACTCAAACCTACTCAATGTGGGTTTGATGTTTAATTCCTACTTCACCATCAAGAACCTAAAGCATTTGCTTTAGGGATTACCTCAATTCCATAGGCTGTCACGGTGTAACT